>NZ_JAUBUC010000177.1:0-4250 GCF_036705285.1 Microcoleus sp. B4-C1
ATCATATAGCGGAGGGCGAAAAATTTTGGCTCTTATCATACTTTTAACCATTTACAAAACCGGGATGCTCCCGTTTGGTTTTTCCTCATTGAGATAACGATAATGTTTCCAAACTTTCCAATAAGGACTACCCGATTTAATTGGTATCCCAGCCCAGTGAAGATATTTTAACCTTTTGCCTTTGTCATAAAGAACATAATCTATTTCTTGAAAATGTTTAGAACCCGCCCAGCTTCCCGGTTCGCTTGGTGAATCTTTAACAAGATTGCAGCGTTTGGGAATCAGTTTAAGAATGATATAATTTAATATAGGTTGGTCTGTGACATTTTGAGTAAAGTCAAAATATTCTCGATGCTGCGAACATTCTTGCAAAATTTCATACATTTGCGATTCTGTAATCGTTCCTTTTCGGGAAGCCCAAAAACCGCTGTTGAATACATCTTGAAGCTGTGAGTCTGTAAAGATATTCTGTTCTTTTACAAGTGGTGAAAATACATTTCGCAGTTTTTCGCTGAGGTGGTGATAGTCGCAGCAAAAAAAGTCTACTTCTGATAGTTTGTTTAAGTTGTCTGCGATGTCTTCAAAGACGATGATATCGGTATCGATGTACAGAAATTCGTCAAGGGGGCCAAACCAAACGGCGAGTTTTCGCATTTTGTTGGGGAGGGCTAAAAAGTTGCGATCGAACATTTGGCCAATTTCTCTGGTAAACTGTTCGACAAACTCCAGATTTGGGAACAATTGTACCCCGTGGAGACTGCTGAGTGCGGCTGCGACTTGCTGATAATTGTCGTCGAAGGGAATCAGAAAAACAGGTACTTGACAATTGTACAGACGTATGCTGTTTAGAAGGGCGATCGCACTTTCGATCACCTTATCATTCGCAACAATATAAATACCGCGATTCATACATTTATCCTCAACCTTCTCAATACCCTTTTTAACAAATTCGGCCCAGAAACCTCAGTATAAGACTTTAGCGGTTGGGCAAAAATCGGACGCTTGGAGGGTTCGCGGAGATAGCGGTAATGCAGAAACAAATCGCGATAGGGAAACTCAATATTTTCGCCCGCACAAACTCTCCGAATTAAATCCGGCGGCACACCAATATAATGAATGTAAGTAAGTCGGTTTCCCTTGTCGTACAAAATCCGATCTTGCTCTTCAAAATGTTGAGAAGTGACGCTGCACCCGGTTTTTTCGCCATCCGGGAGACTATAAGCAAAATTATAGCTATTCATCCCCGTTTTCATCACCATATAATTGAGCAACGGCTGTTCTCCCGCACCTTCATAAAGAATTTCCGCCTCGCCCGATTGCAGTTGAGCTAACAGCCATTCTCTAGTATCTTGCTCAAACAATCCTTGCTTGCTGGCGTAAAATCCCGAACAAAATATTTCCGAGTCGATCCGATTTTGCTCAAAAACTTCGAGGAGTTTTGGTGACTGAATATTGTATACTTTAGTTGGGGAGAGAAATTGAAAATCATAAACCACAAAATCCGATCCCTCTAATTTCTGAAACACGGCATCAAGGGAATTCATCACCAAAGTATCCGCATCCATATAGATAAACTTTTCAAACGGGCCGTCGAAAGCGCAAAAGCGCCGGTGTGCGCCGTAAAGCCGGAATTTTTTGCGGTTCAAACGCTCTGGTGCGGCTGCTTCCATGAATTTGTCCCATCGCTGAAGAGATGCGCTATCTTCATAAATAAAGACGTTGGGACGGTTAACAATTTCAGCTTGGATTTGCTCTATCTGGTCGTCGAAAGGATAAATACAGACAGGAGTATTTGAGCCTAAGATAATTTCAATACTGTTGAGCAAGGCAATTAGTTGGTCGTAAACTGTATCGTTGGCTAGCGTGCAAATTCCATTCATATCTAAGAGTCTCGCGAAGGCGGAATTTGTTTATATAGTTGCGGTTTCAACCGCCGAATCATTTAGTAAAATAATAGAGGAGGGCGATCGGGGAAGACTAAAGCATAGAACCGAAAACCAGAGCGACGCGAAAACCGATGTAATATTGGCGGTTGCCCGTCGAGTCCCTGACACGATAGGCACTGCGGCAACTGAACGCAGGGCTGTGCAAGGAACCACCACGCTGCATTCGGTATTCAGATGTGCCAGTTTCCCAGGAACTTCCGTCAGTTGGTGCCCCGTTATAGTTTTCGTGCCATCTATCACTGCACCACTCCCAAACCTGACCGTGGAGGTCGTAAAGTCCAAAGGCATTGGGGAGACAACCCCCGACATAAGTTGTGTGTCCGCGATATCGGACTAATTCCGGGGTAATAGTTTCCCCAAAATGAAATGGGGTTGTTGTACCCGCACGACAGGCATATTCCCATTCTGCTTCACTCAGGAGGCGATATTTTTTCCCGGTTTTTTGCGAGAGTTGGCCACAGAATTCGACGGCCATATCCCACGATACTTTTTCTACAGGACGTTTTTCACCTTGAAACCATGATAATGATGATGGGTTGTTTCCCATCACTGCTTGCCACTGTGCTTGGGTGAGAGGGTATTTGCCTGCAAAAAAAGCGGGTACAGTTACTTGATGCTGCGGACTTTCACAACTGTCTCTACCTTCTTCTGTTGCTGGCGAGCCCATCATAAATGTACCCCCGGGAATATAAACCATTTCCAGCACAACTTCGTTCCCTAAGTCTTCAGGAAAGAAATGAGCATAATGACGGCGACGACTGTTTTCTTTTCCTTTAGCATCAACTGTTATCACATCAAAGTTAAAAGTAGGCAAATATTTTTGTAACTGCTGTTTTATATTGGGTTCATCTCTATTCCTCAGCAGCGAATAGGCTGCAAACTTCACCAACATTGATTCATCTTGCAGCGCGCCAATTATTAAATCTAAACCTGCATCTCCATATTTGAGCGCTTCAGACAGTGCAGCAATCTTCACTTCGACAATCGGTGAAGCCAAACGACTCTTAACGCCGGGAATCCCGCCTAAAACAGCAGCACCGAGGGGGGGTGGATTTTGACCGCCGAGTAC
Organism: Microcoleus sp. B4-C1; assembly: GCF_036705285.1. Classification (NCBI taxonomy): domain Bacteria; kingdom Bacillati; phylum Cyanobacteriota; class Cyanophyceae; order Oscillatoriales; family Microcoleaceae; genus Microcoleus; species Microcoleus sp. B4-C1. The sequence continues at coordinate 3,016 of NZ_JAUBUC010000177.1, forward strand.
AGCATCGTATTCTCTGGGTTGATTTTGGTTTTCTGTCATGGCGCTATTTATTAAGATACAAAGTTAGACAGCCAATTGAGCAAGTTTAATTCATGGAGAATGATTTGTCTGGCTTCAGCAATTTTCTCCCTCGCTTCATGCCAATAATCCGCAGTAGCTACAACCTCTTTAATAAATTCTACTCCTTTCTCATCCAAACTCGGCAGCCTCAGAAAACTCCCCGCCGGCAACAATTTATCCACCGCCGCACCGCCGTAATAAATCGGCAAACACCAAGCTAATAAAGCATCCCAAAGCTTCTCGCTGACATACCAATCGTTTTCGGCATAATTTTCAATAGCTAAGTTGTAATAGTATGGTGCGACAGCGTGCCATTTATTGTTGACAGTCCCGTTCCCGCGCGCCCAAGTTGGCAAGTTTCGTCCGTAAAGGTCAAAATTTAATTCTCGTTCTTGCAGCAATTTGATAAAGTCTAATCTCTGGCGGTGATTGGCGCTGCGGCTAACACCTGAAGTAATCCAAGAACAGGATTTAGTTTTCGGCGTCGCAGGCATTTCATCGAGTTCTCGAAACGAGTTAGAGTGATACCAAATCGCGGGCATATAATTGGGGTTTGGTGCGAAGTCGTCTGGCCCGGAAACGTAACTGCAATAAAGTTTTGCTTGTTCGTAGTTGGCTTTGGTAATTTCAATAACTTCTGGTAATGGCGGTTCGCGGATCAGGTAAATAATCCGTTCCTTGGGGACACCGCGCAATTTTTCTTGAATGTCGTTTTCTGGGTTTTGATGCCTGTAGCGACGTATTTTATCGAGCCAGGATTTATTTTTTGCAGGTTTGGGAAAGTCGAATTGATACATGAGTAAAAAGTCTGGTTCTGGGTGGTTGGCGAGCATTTGAATGTTGCCCCAGTTGCCGAAGTTGTGGGGGGTTTGTTGCCACAGCCAGTCGCTTTGACTCATCCCTGGGTAGGTGGTGATTGTGCCGATGATTTTTTGGTTCATATCTAATAATAAATCTGGTTTTGCGTGTGGGCGGGGCGGGTTTATGAGATTGTTTGTTTTAGGCGATGATTGTTGGTAAAACCCGCCCCTACTGATAATAAATGTGGTTTTTGGGTTGGGCAGGGCGGGTTTATGAGATTGTTTATTTGAGGCGATGATTGTTGGTAAAACCCGCCCCTTGTATCTTAAAAGAGTGCGTCAGTCGATCGCCACGTCATTGATTCGATCATACCG
>NZ_JAUBUC010000025.1:0-82267 GCF_036705285.1 Microcoleus sp. B4-C1
CGTCCCGCCCGTCCTTTTTGGACGGGCGGGACGCCCATCCCACTTTCAAGAGTGGAAGTTATTTAATTTTCATTCCTTATATCGGTTAGGTGTTCTTTGGCCGTACACCCTAAATATAGAGGTTCTGCATCCATGAGTGAATTGCGGGTGAGGCACTGCACTTACCGCGAATAATTAGGTTAACTTACTTTGCTGGAAAATTGCGGTAAGGTGGGCCGAAGAGCACCCTACCTTACCACAATCAATCTGGTAATCACGAGAATTGAAAACCGTGCCTGATGTCAAAAAGGTCGATCGACTTAATCAGGAAAACAAACCTCTGGAGCGCACAAACTGGGGAAATCCAAAGTTGTGACTTCCAGCGTATCCAACTCAACTCTCCGAATTACATGATTGTTAGTATCAGCAACAAACAAATGAGGCCCGATCGCACTCAACCCTGAAGGTTCAAAAAATCGAGCCTTGAGACCTTTAGCATCAACCAAACCTGCAGTACCATCTCCAATCATTGTTCTGCACGTACCGCCCCGGTGGTCGATCCGCTTAATTTTGTGATTGTAAGTATCAGCCACCCACAGGTAATTTTGAGCGTATTCAACACCCAAACAGTGCTGCAACCTTACCTCCTCAGCGCGACCATCTTTATCCCCAAAACCAAACAATTCACCGCTACCGCAGACTGTACGCACCTTGGGGTCTTCATCAATACCCACAGCGCGAATCGAACTAATTTCGCTGTCAGCAACAAACAACTCCGATCGATCGGTAGACAAGCCGCTGGGCTGAGAAAAAGCAGATTCTGCAAGACTTCCGTCAACACAGGATTCTCGGCCAATACCCGCGTAAGTGGCGATCGTGCCAGTATCTAACTGCATTTCCCAAATTTGATGGGAACCCGCCATTGCAATAAAAAGTCTGTTTCCAACTCTTTCTAAATCCCAAGGCGAATTCAATTGCGTTTCTAAACCCTTGCCACTGCGGGGTGAAATTTCGTGACTTTGTTCGCCGGTACCAGCAACAGTTTCTACCCGTTGAGTCGTAAAATCAATCTTTCTGACAGCATGATTTTCCGTATCAGCAACATATAGAATTTGACTTTCTGCATCAAAAGCCATACCTTGAGGTGCAAAAAACTCAGCTTCTTCAAAGTTCCCATCAGTTAAACCAGGTTTTCCGCTACCGATGACGTGCAGCACCTCACCTTCGAGGGTGCTGACAACAATCCTATTGTGGCCGGAATCGGCAATAAATAAGCAAGAACCCACCAAGTTTTGTATAACTGAATTAGCCGGCCCTGGCAATACAGTTGCATCTACAGATTCATTTTCCTGACTCATTTCGCCCAAAAGCGCGACCTGTTGGTGAAGGTGTTTTGCCTCCGTTGCAGCGATCGCAAATGCCAGCACTTTACCGGGAAAAGCCAGCGGTGTTGATACAGGTTTGCGCTGTTTTTCTAAGCTAAAACTGAGTTGTTTAAATTTGAGCGCATTTTTATCTTTGTATTCAGCAATTAACTTGCCAACTAACTCGTCAAGTGCTTCTCTATTGCCTTCACCGGAAACAAAGCCAACGACATAACTTTCAGGATCGATCACCATTAAAGTCGGCCAAGCCCGAACGGCATAGCTTTGCCAAACTTTCATGCCGCTGTCAACGATTACAGGATGTTCGATATCGTAGCGGAGGATAGCTTGGCGGATGTTTTCTACTTCTTTTTCGTTTTCAAATTTAGCCGAGTGAACGCCGATAACCGTGAGGGAATCTTTATATTTTTGTTCGAGGTATTTTAAGTCTGGCAGGACGTGCAAGCAATTGATGCAGCAGTACGTCCAGAAGTCGAGGAGGACGACGCGCCCTTTTAAGGATTCAATGGATAAAGGTTTTTCGGTATTCAGCCAGGGGTAGTTTCCGGGGAATTCTGGTGCTCTGACGCGAGGCATGGCATCTCCTGGGTAGGACGTGAATGATTTTTTTACTTCTTTAATTTAGCGGGAAGTTTGGCAGGATGGGGAAAAGGGGAGGTTAAACGAGGGCTTGTGGACACAGCGAAGATGGCTGTGGCACAAGAGGGGGGCGACGGAGGATGGTAAAACCGACACGGAGTCAAAACGGTTGTTGCTTTTATAAATTACATAACCAACGACAAATAGATGCAACTTGATTCTCCTCATTCAGATTTGCAGCATTAGTGAGAGTCCCGTTTTCCAGTTGATGCCAAATTTCACCCGCCATCCTTGTCGCCACCGCTGAACCCACAAAGAAAGTCAGAGGTGAATGTCCAACCCGGAAAAAAGCTTCGCGTATGCGATTTAGTGCCGCTTGTGCCGTTTTCCATGCTCATCTGCACCTGCAGGATCGATTCCGCCTTTAAGTTCGCCCAATGCAATAACATAAGGTGCCACCATAGATGGGTCAATTGCACTGGATTGACTGGCTACCAACTCCGTCGGGGCAAGATTAAATAAACATAAATCCACATTGCTCCTGACTAGCGGAACAGTTAGGTTATAAATCAATGTGCGATTACCCAGCTCGCTCTCCCAACTTATCCCACGTAAAGACAACTCAATTTCTGTGTCATCATTTGTCATGGCTATCCACTTTTTTGTCTTTGAGTGTTGCCAGTAATATCTCTTACCAGCAATGGTGAGAGTCGAGAGGATAGCACGAGTTAGTTTTCTTTGTGCTAATGCTCCGCCAACATTACGCATTGAGCCACCAAGCGTGTCACCACGAGTCAGTAGAAATCTAAAGACCAATTCCTCCACAAAATTTGTGCCTGCTGGCTCAAGAAAATTCCTGATTAGACCATTGATAGCTTCAATTTTATCATTTGGCATCAAATGAGCAAGAGACTTATCCGATAATCCTGCCGCAGTCAACAATCCCATTTCAATGCCCTTAACATTTAACAAATCAGCAGGACTCTCAGCTTGACCAGCAGCTTCTTGAAGTGCTCTTGCTTGGGCGACGTAAGGTGTAGCGCGTCGATTTTTTTCCAGGGCAAGTGCAACAAAACCCGCACGAGTGTCTTCATAGGTTGTGACAAGATCGTCACTGGATTGAAGGTGGTTACGATAAGCACACATAGGTATCCAGTTATTGTTTTTTCCATACATAAACGCACTTCCTCAAAGGAGCGCGTCCATAGTTTCCCATCTGTTGACTACTATTCCCCTTATCACCTGGTAAAACGAGAATATTTTCCGTAATAAAGCCGAGTTTTTCAGCGAAATCAGAAAGAATCAGGTCCACTGAAATACTTATACCTGCGTAGCGCACATTGTCATTAACCATAAACAAAAATGCCCCTGGTTTAAGGATACGAAAGCTTTCTTGTATTACGCAAGCCATTTCATAGAAATATCCTCTTACCATTCTTGGTATACCATTGTTGTTCAATATACCCTGTGACTTTTGGCTGTCCAAATATCTTAAGATAGCCTGCAAGAGAGTTTGCGAATTAGCAATACTTAAAGCTACTTCCCAAGCCGGATTGATAGCCAATAAATCTTTGGGGTGATTCTCAACCGTACAACTTAGCATTTCCTGACGCAGATTAATTAATTCCTTTTCAGAAATTCCTAGTAAAGCCAGCTCTAGTGCATAGGTGCGAGTATAGTCATATCGATTGCAGTAGGGTGGAGATGTGATGATTGCATCGTAGGTAGAGTCCGGCAAATCGGGCATTATCTTCAGACAAGAACCTTGATGCAAATTAATTTTGCCTTGTTGATGATTCTGAGTTTGAAAAAGCTCAAGTTGTTGTGTAGGAGGTTCTAAGTCGTTAACAAGTTCATTAAATTTTTGGGTAATAGCTTGACTGAACTCAAGAACCTCACCTTTATTGAAGGACTTCTTTGACGTGCCATGACCCGAACGGTAATCCCAACGAAGATACTGTCCATCTTTGCGTGTATAGCTTACGGATTCTAAAACACACAGTAAAGTCAAGACTAAAACTGATTGAATCTTGGTATTTTCTTGATAACAAGCTCCAAGATATTGCTCAATTTCTATTTTAGTTTCTTCGGAGTAAGCCCCTTTAGTAATTCTCAATTCTGGCAGAGTGACAGGGTTTTCAAATTTTTTCCATATTTGCAAATTAAACCATGTCTTTAGCCGCTGAAAATCATCAATAGTGAAGGCAGTGTCTAAAATAATTTTGGTATTAATTATATGTTGACCAATAGGTAATAATTCAATGCCCTCACCATCTATTCCCAAGTCGCTAGCAGCAAATAAAGCAGTTCCACTACCTGTAAAAGGATCTAAAATCTTGCCTTGAATGACTTGATATTGTTGGAATAAGAACTCTACCAGAGAAGCGGAGAAAGCTTCCTTATACTTGTACCACCTATAAATGGGTCTAGTTTTGTTAGCCTGAAAACTAACCAAAAGTCGGGTAAGCGAGGGCTGGACTACAAACTTGTCTTGAAAGCGATCGTGTAATTGCCTGTCAAGGTTATCAATCTCTTCCAGAAAGTCATTTTCCACTTCAGGGGCTATGTTGGAGATGCTTGATATATTTACCATGACTACAAATTATTAAATAACTAACTGTCGATCGTAGTATACCAGTATCTCCAATCAAAGAACGGGTAGATGTCGCTACCCTTGTAAATTCTCTCTGACGAACCAGAGAATTAACCGCTTCAGAAATTATCCCCTCTGGCTGAACCCCAATTTTCTCCTTGGTTTTCCCGGCTGTTATTTTCCATAATCACCAATACACCGTTAATTTTATTCTGCTCGATCGCACTTACGATCGAGTTAACCCACAGCTTGATATTCGGCGGTTCCCCTTGCAAAGGCAATCTTGACGCGATCGGAGTAATATTGTTCTCATTTGAGTGGTAGACGGATTGTAAATGTACTGCCTTTTCCTAACTCACTCTGGACTTGAATGCTGCCTTGATGAGCCACTGCGATCGCACTTGCAATCGATAGCCCTAATCCAGCACCACCCGTGGCTCTAGAACGATCGCTCTGCACTCGGTAGAAACGATCAAAAATTCGCGTTTGTTCGGCTGGGTTGATACCAACACCTGTATCTTGAACTTGAATTATGGCTTCCTTGTCGGTGCAATCGAGGATGGCAAGGATTAGCCCTCCTGGGGGAGTGTAGTTAATCGCATTGGTAATTAAGTTTGTCACCATCCCGTAAAGTTGGGCTTCATCCCCAAGAATTACAACGGCTCGCGAAGCACGAATTTCTAACTTCAATTCCACCTCACCCACCATTGCTAAACCTGCAAGTTCTTCTACTAAATCGCCAATCAGATAGTTGAAACAGCAATGCTGCAATTGAGTCGGAATCTGTTGTTGCTCAAGTCTACAAATAAACAATAAATCTTTCACTAACCTAGAAAGGCGGATGTTTTGTCGTTCGATAATATCGAGGTTTTGACTAACCTCCGGTAAATCTTCAGCCAGACGAGTATCCTCAACAGTAGCCTGAATGACAGCCAGAGGCGTTCGCAATTCATGAGCGGCATCGGAGGTGAATTGTTGCATCTGGAGATAGGACTGATAAATTGGTCGCATCGCTAATCCAGATAGCCACCAACTAGCTCCTCCCACTAGCAGCATGACCAAGGGTAAGCCTAAAAAGAGCAACAATCGCAAAGTGCTCAGATAAGCATCCCATTCTTTGAGCGATCGCCCAATTTGCATATAACCCCAAGGCAAACCGCTGTTTGTTCTTAGTAATAAAGAAATTTGATAAAAGCGATCGCCATTAGAAAGATGCAGAATTTGCCAAAACTCTTTTGGTGCAAAGTTTTCTAATACATCCGGCTGCTCTCCAACCTTTGCTAATATTTCCCCAGATTGGTCTAAAAAGCGGAGATAATATCCCTCCTGCTGAAACACCCTAGCAGTATGTCGCGCCCCGTTATTGCCTGAAGAGTAACAGTTTTCATTCCACAGACATAAACCGGGCAAAATAGTTTTCAAGCTGGATGAAAGCTGTCCCGGTTGTTGTAATTGTGGTTCGATAGTGTCATGCAGCGTTCCGGCTAAGGACTGTAGTTTTTGCTGGAGAATGTATCGCTGCGTGTGAAACACAACCTGATAGACTGCAACACCGCATATACCTAACAACAACCCAATGACGATCGCGTACCAACCTGCAAGTTGCCAGCGGGTGCGGTTAAATAGTTTGTTGGAGTGCATATTACTTGTTCAAGCGATACCCGAATCCATGAACCGTTTCAATCATTCCGTCACAGCCATAATCTGCCAGCTTGCGGCGCAACAGACGAATTCTAGCAGCAACTACATTGCTCATCGGGTCAGTATCCACATCCCACAGCCGAGTCAAAAGTCGATCGCGCGTGAGGATTTGGTTCGGATGCTGCATGAAATATTCCAGTAACCGAAACTCATTAGCCGTCAGAGGAATCACCCTTAGCTGTCCTTCGTCATCCGTAGTGCAGATGATGGATTTAGTATAGTCAAGCAGCAATCGCCCCGCCTCAAGTTGGGCAGGATTGAAATATGGCGACTGTTCTGGCGACAAACTCCGTCCCCGTCGCTGAAGAGCTCGCAACCGAGCTAACAACTCCGCTTTCACAAACGGTTTCATCAAATAGTCATCAGCCCCAGCATCCAGCCCAGCTACCATATCCTCCGTGCGATCTTTTGCCGTCAACATCAAAACGGGTAAAGGATTATTCTGCTGGCGCAAGCGTTGGCATAGTTCGACGCCAGAGATTTCCGGCAGCAACCAGTCAAAAATGGCAACCGTGTACTCGATCCATTGGTCTTCCAGATAGTTCCAAGCAGTTGTGCCATCTTGCACCCAATCCACCAGGTACTTTTCTCGGCTCAAGGTGCGTTGCACGATCGCACCCAAATCGGGTTCGTCTTCCGCCAGCAGAATTCTCATTTGATCGTTACCTCATCCCCTGTCGTTGGTGTCTGCTCAATGCCATAGTTTCTCAGATCGGGCACTTTCATCACCCGTTTAGGCATCAGATACTTCCCAAATCGAGCATACAATGCAGGTAGAACCAGTAGGGTGAGAGCAGTTGAGGTAAAGAGTCCGCCTAGGACAACGATCGCCAAAGGCTGCAACAATTCCTTACCAGCCCCACCGCTTAAGACCAGAGGAACCATCCCCAATGCCGAGGTGAGTGCAGTCATTAGAATCGCCAGCAACCGTTCCATCGAGCCTTCCAAAATGACCTTGGGAAGCGGCATTCCTTGCGCCATTTTGGTGTTGTAGTTGTCTACGAGCAGCAATCCATTGCGCGTCGCTACGCCAAACAGCGTCACAAAGCCCACCATTGACGGAACTGAGATAACGCCGCCCGTCAGCAGGACTGAGATAACACCCCCTACCAGTGCCAATGGTAAGTTGATCATCACCATCAGCATGGCAGGAACGGATTTCACCGTGAAGTACATCAATACCGCGATCGCTAGCACTGCTAATATTCCGAAAATTAGGAAGTTTTGAGCAGCGCGTTGTTCCGACTCATACTGTCCGCCGTACTGAATATAGTAGCCTTGGGGCAGTTGCACTGATTGCTTAACCTTGGAGCGAATGTCATCGACGACCGAAGCAACATCGCGTCCCTGTACGTTGGCTGACACTACAATTAAACGCGAGACGTTTTCCCGGTTAATCGTATTGGGCCCATTGCCAAACTCAACCTTTGCCACTTGCGAAAGCGGGATAATTTGACCTGTTGGGGCATTAATTTGGAGGTTGCGAATCGTGTTGAGATTGCGACGGGCTGATTCGTTGACCCAAACCAACACATCTACCAACTGTTGACCATCCGGCACCTGACCAACCACGCGACCATTCAGGGCTGTTTCGGTGAAATCGGACAATTGGGCGATCGTCAATCCGTAGCGGGCGGCTGCATCCCGATTAAATTGAATTTGTACTTGACGGATCGGTATTTGGGGCTCAAGCTGAAGGTCTACCAATCCCTTCACGTCTTTCATTGCGGCTTCGATTTGTTCTCCAATGCGGCGTAGTTCTTGCAGGTCATTGCCGAATACTTTAATGGCGATCGCACTCCTGACCCCCGACAACACTTCATCCATCCTGTGACTGATAAATCCACCCACATTGGTGGCAACTCCCGGAAACTGACCCAATGCCTCCCGCAAGGCTTCAATCGAGGCAGGACGGTTTTGCATCGCAGCTTCACTCAGTTCCACGTCCAAGTGTGCCAAGTTCACCGATGCCGCATCCGGGTCGCCCGGAGCACGCCCCGATCGCAGTTGTACTGATTCAAACCGGGGGTCATCCTTAAGGGCGGTTTGAATCGCTAAGCCAACGCGATTGGTTGCTTCGAGTGAGGAACCCGGATAAAGGGCGATCGCATTCATGAGCGATCGTTCCTGGAACGTTGGCAGAAAATCCCGTCCTAACGTCGGCACAATCAACATTGCCGCCACCATTGAGGCTGTGGCCAATCCTAAAATTAAGGTAGAGCGACGCATCGCCATTCGCAGCAACGGATCGTAAAGTTGTTTAGACCACCGGGCTAGGAAGGGTTCTGTCGTCTGCATCCGGCTGTGGGGCAGCAGAATGGCACACAATGCAGGGGAGATTACTAGCGATTCCAGGCTGGAGATGACAACCACCACTAGGTAGGCAATGCCCATGGGGGTGAAGATCCGCCCCTCTACCCCAGAGAGGGTGAAAATCGGTGAAAAGACAATAATCCCAATTAACGTCGCTCCAATCAGCGACTCGCGCACCTCCTGAGAACCCTCAAAAATAATCTCTAGTGGTGGCTTGGGATTGGGCGAGAGGCGATTTTCCCGTAAGCGGCGATCGGTATTTTCGCAGTAGACGATCGCATCATCCACTGCTGTCCCGATCGCCACTACCAATCCGCCGAGAGTCATGGTGTTGAGTTCCAGCCCGATCCAAGAACACACTAACAGCGAGAACAGTAGCGTGAGAAAGAAATCCAGCAAACAGACGGTGAGGGTGCGCCAGTTCATCAGAAAGGGAATCAGAATGGCTGCGACAACCAAACTGCCTTCGATCAACGCCGATCGCACATTACCAACTGAGGCATCAATGTAGGCATCTTGCCGGAAAGTGACATTCGCCTTCACATCTTGGGGTAAACCCGGTTTAATTTCCTCCATCGCCTCGATGATGGCTTGCGTGACGGTGGGACTATCTACCAACGGTTGCTTGTTCACCATCACCACCACAGCGCGTTGACGATTCCAACTGGCATCGCCTCGCTGGAGTGCAGCCCCAATCTTCACCTCTGCCACATCCCGCAGTAGAATCGCTTTTCCTTCCTGCACCTTGACGACCGCTTTTTGCAAATCTTCGATCGTCTGGATTTGTCCCTGTCCCTGAATCACTAATTCGCGATCGGGGTCAATCAACAATCCACCGGCGGTTTTGGCATTTGCCTCGTTTGCCGCCTTGACGACTTCCTGAAGGGAAACCTTCAACGCTTGGAGTTTTTCAGGATTCGCAATCACCTGAAACTGCTGCAAATCTCCGCCGTAAACCAGCACTTGCGATACGCCTGGAACTGCCAACAATCGATTGTTGACTTTGCCATCCACCAAACGTCGCACTTCCATGATCGATGTAGTGTCAGACGTGAACGCATATTGAATCACCGTTCCGATGGGGGGAGCTAGGGGCGATATCTGCGGTGTACCAATTCCTTCGGGTAATCGGTCTTGCGCGTCCTGTAATCGCTCTGCCACGAGTTGACGAGCTTGATAGGGGTCAGTTCCCCACTTAAACACCACCCGCAATACAGAAATTCCTACGGCTGAGGAGGTACGGACGACTTCAACTCCAGGTGTCCCGTTGACCGCACTTTCTAGCGGTAAAGTCACCAGCGATTCCACCGCTTCCGGGGCCAGACCGGGTGCTTCTGTCTGTACTTCTACTTGAGGGGGCGCAAAGTTGGGCAAGACATCGAGGGGCATTCGACTTACAGTATGTGTACTCCAGATGGTTAGGGCGATCGCCCCGAACACCACTAACCATCGTTGAGCAATAGACCATTTGGGGATGACGTTTAACATAAAAATGAAATTTGGATAGCATTAGGCAAGCTTTTAGGAGACGGAGTAAAGAGTTTTACTCCGTCGCGATCGACTGTTACCAAAAATCTTGGTTTTTGAATGTCTACTGGCCCTTGCCTTTTAACCCAAAGACGGCGAATCCACCCACCAGTAAAACTCCTGCGCCTGCTACCCACATCAAAGGTGACGATCCTTGAGCAGGCTGCGCTTCTGCTTGCGATGTAGTAGGCGATGCTGGGGTTTCTGCTTGCGATGTAGCGGGTGATGCCTGCGTTTCGACTGGCGATGTAGCGGGTGATGCCTGGGTTTGGGCCTGCGGTTTACCTCGCAATGCCTCCGAGTACAAAAACGTTGCCCCCTGCATCACAATCTGATTTCCCGGAACTAAATTGCCTTCTTTAATTTCCACCACATCTCCAGAGTCGCTACCAATCTGAACTGAGATTGGTTTGTAGGTTGTTCCTTCCTGGATGTAGACGAGCTTTTGCCCATTGGCATCAACTAAGCTGGTGCTGGGAACTTTGACAATACCTCCATCGGTTGTAGGGGCGATCGCCTCTGTCTTAATTCCCAATGCGGTTGCTTTACTGGCATCGACCTCGATCGGCTGCATAATCTTCGCCGCATCCCCACCTGCAAACTCGTTGTCATGCCCAACGTGCGACAGCACCGGGGCCGAAGCCGTGCACAACACTAATCCCAAAACAAAACTAGATCCGTAACGGACGATCGATAATGAACTTGAATTTAAAGATTTCGATAGCATAAAAATTTCCTCCTCACATTTAGCAAACGGGTGTGATGAAAACAGCCACTCCTCTCAAGAGCAATCTATGCGTTACTTCAGAGTTGTGAACCTTCTCCCGCTAGGATGTCAGGGGGAAATAAAAATTTGATGAAAATTTGAGGCGAAGTCTAAAATTAGAGACCTCTATACAATTGCTCACTAACATGAGGTGAAAAGAGGGCATAGGAAGCGCCCACACCTCACTTCTTTGAGAAATGCTCTATTCCCAAAAGATTACAGCCAGATTATTCCGAAATAAATCTAACAGCAACCGCCGCCGTTATAATGCCAAGTCGAATCCGTAATTAACACCTTATCGGGCATTAATCCCCCCAACTTCCCAGCAGTTTTATCGCACACCGCCGCCGGAACTCCCCGCTGCAAAACGTGACCAGCCCCGTCATCAAACAGCTCTTCAGACCCCGTATAAATCGCCGTCTTGCCAGTAAAAATGCAAGCTCCGTCATCGGGTACATCCACTTTGAAAGACACCGAATCTAGGCTTTCTAACAGCAAATCCGCATCCAATTGATAATTGTGTTTGTCCAGCAATCGGTAAGGACGGCGCGCCCGCACTTCGACTTGCCCAAAACCCACGTCTACAAGGTGTTGAACGTATTCTGCGTATGTCAAAGCGCCGGACAAACACAAGGCCCGCAAGCGTTGGTCTTCCTTCAAATGCTGGGGAATGGGGCGAGTTGCGATCGGATCGCTCATCAACAATCTGCCACCCGGTTTTAACACCCGATAAGTCTCTTTTAATGCTTTAGCTAAATCCGCCGGTTCAAAGATATTAAACAAGCAGTTTTGGGCGACAACATCTACAGAAGCATCCGGCACCGGCAACGCAAAAGCATCGCCTTCTATAATTTCCACAAAACTCGGATCAAACCAATCATTTTCGTGGGCGGCAATTTGTAAGTTTCGTGCAGCCGCATCTCGCATTGCTGGAACCGGATCGACGGCAATAACTGCTCCTTTGTGTCTAGAAAAATATGCAAATTGTAGTGCTTCCAAGCCGCCGCCGACGCCTACATAAAGCACGAAGGGATTGCCGACGAGTTCGGCGGCGTGAACGGTTGTGCCACAGCCGTAATTCATTTCTTGCATTTGTTCGGGAATTTTTAATCCTGGCAATTGCAAGGGGCTGCTTTGGACGCAGCAAAGTCCGATTTGGGGTGTTTCGGCAACATCGCTGTAGAATTTGGCTGCTGTTTCGAGGTAGGTCATTTTTTAGTGTCCTAATTTTTGATTTTTGACCGCAGATGGATCACGGGCGGGACGCCATGCCACGAAGCCCAGAAAGATTTTGTTAGGTGGCAAATTCGACTTTTTGTTCGGATTTGGGCGGATTTTCTGGTTCGGAAGCAGTTGTTTTGGGATCTGCTAATTGGGTAGTTGGCTGGCTAGGAGTTTCAGCGGCAACTGGTGGCGTTGGCGGTACAAGATTGGGAGATTGTTCTGGTATCGCGGGAGCGACTACTTTTGGTACTGGAGCTTTTCCTGTTATTTCTGGCAGGGTTGGTGGCTCTGAAAAATTAGCAGGTTGCGGTTCTTCACGCAAGAAGTTGCGGAACCGATTGTAGTATCCTTTATATTCCTGTTTTTTTGTTTGGGGAGATGCTGTTGGGGTCGGTTCTATTACTTGAACTGGTGCAACAACTTTCGGGATTTCTAACTGTGGAGTTGCTGCCGGTGTCGGTTCTATTATTTGAACTGGTTCTACAATTTTCGGCGCTTCGAGTTGGGGGGTTGCTGTCGGTGTCGGTTCTATTACTTGAATGGGAGCAACTTCGGGAGCGAGTGTTGGCTCTAAGCTCGGTTGGGTAACAGGGGTTTCTGGAACCGCTGGTGAGGGTTGGACAACTGGTGTTTTTTCTAATGCAGGTGTCGGTGTCGGTTCGGGGGTTGGGGTTGGTGTGGGAGCGGGGGCTTGGTAGGTACGATCGACTATACCGCGAGTTTCTGCTGCTGTTAGTTCGCCCCGCACTAATTTTGAAAGAGGCTCTTGGCCGAGCGGTTGGAAATTTATCAGTCTGACTGTATTATTAAAGGCGTTTTTGACGATATTTCCCCGTTCGTCAATTAATTCTAGCTGTACCCAGTTTTTCCCTGATTTGAATCCTTTAAGATATATAGGTTGCCACTGGTCGATCGCAAAGCTTTGGCCGTTGACTGTGGCTCGAATTTTCCAATCGAGTATTTCATCTTGGGAATTTTCTTGCGCCACTTCGTGCAGGGGGGCATTTGTCAAGTAAAAGTCGAGCAGGATGGGCTCGGCCCCGTAGCTGCCCTGCGGGCTGTTGTACGTTAATAGGGGCAATGTTCGATCGGGATTATTATTGTCTGTTTTGGTAAAAACGTGAAAGGTGGTTTGAGCTGCGGCACCTTCGTTTTTAAAGCTTTCTTCCCAAGGGCGAGCGGCAAACACTTGCAGGGTATGGGTTCCGGGTTCTAAATTCGACAGCGTTAAAGGTTGGTTGATGTCGTAAACTGCTGCATAAGGTTGGTTGTCTAATAAAACTTGCAGATGGGGGCCCAAACCCAAGTTTGCATCTTTGAAAATGGGCAAGTCCTTCACTTGGAACTCAACAGATACATTTATATCCTGAAGCACTTCGTCAGGTTTTGGATTCAAAATACTAATTTGAGGCTGGTAGATTTCTAGAGCCTGACGCAGTTGTTGAATGGCTTCTGGGGGAGAAACCTCTGAGATTCTGTTTACTGGGGCGGTAGCTGAGCCGCTCTTGTTCCCTGGTTTGGGCAATTCGGGATTGCCCGCGCCACAACTTGCTAAACCCAACATTAATATTGCTGCTGCCAACAATGCCAGCAGCCTGCCCGCAACCGTTCTGTGCCAATTGATCCCAATCACGCAACCATACTCCTAGAAGCCTTCTCATAGGGAACTATAGCCCAAAAATGAATTTAGTATTGGGGAATTGCCGGCTTTGGAATTCCAAAGCCGCGTAGGAACCCGGATTGAGGCAGCAGCGGGCAACCCATCCTCTCCTACTCTTAATTGCTGCAGCCTTTTTCCCAAACATATATCTACAAATGAGTATTCCTAAATTACCTTATCTTTGAGTTTTGTAAAGTTAATGGCAGTACCCCTTGACTTTTTAGAGCGACTGTGGGATTTAAAGGCGTTATTACATCAAGAATATAGGCTTTTTTAAGTATTGTTAACAAGCGATTAATACTCCTCTAGCAAGCTTATAATTCATAAAACTCCCTCAAAAGGAGCAGCAGTATCAAGTCTGAATCAAGGACGCGATCGGCGGCTCCAGATAGCGAGAAGAGTTGGCAGTACCCAGGCACATTGTTAGCGACACTGGGAAACTGGCTTCTTCAGAGAAGCAAAATGCTTGGGGAGACGATGCACCTGCGTCTAGCTCTGCAAAGAGTCAAGTGCAGTGAAGTGTCGGCTTTTTCGAGAATCCCCCGCCTAATCAAGCGTGGGGAGTGTCCGGTACAGTGTTCAGTTCTCGTTCCTTGTCTTACCGAGAGGAGAGTCTTCATGACCATTAGTCCTCCAGAGCGAGAGGTAAAAGCTAGGGTAGTAGTCGATAAAAATCCGGTTCCAACTTCTTTCGAGAAGTGGTCAAAACCCGGTCATTTTGATCGCACTCTAGCTAAGGGGCCAAAAACCACCACTTGGATTTGGAACCTCCACGCTAACGCTCACGACTTTGACAGTCATACAAGTGACTTAGAAGACGTTTCGCGCAAAATCTTTAGCGCTCACTTCGGCCACTTGGCAGTAATCTTCGTATGGTTGAGCGGCGCATATTTCCACGGCGCTAAATTTTCCAATTACGAAGCTTGGCTGACAAATCCTACAGCCATCAAGCCCAGCGCTCAAGTGGTCTGGCCGATTTTTGGTCAAGAAATTTTAAATGCAGATGTAGGCGGCGGCTTTCACGGGATTCAGATCACCTCTGGTCTATTCCAACTGTGGCGCGCCAACGGCATCACTAACTCATACCAGCTATATTGCACTGCGATCGGCGCCCTGGTAATGGCAGCTTTGATGCTGTTTGCCGGTTGGTTCCACTATCACGTCCGCGCTCCGAAACTGGAATGGTTCCAGAACGTGGAATCGATGATGAACCACCACTTGGCAGTTTTGTTAGGCTGCGGGTGCTTGGGCTTCGCAGGACAACAAATTCACGTGGCTCTGCCGATCAATGCTTGCATGGACGCGATCGATGCAGGTGCACCGCTGACAGTCGGCGGTAAGCTGATCAAAACAGTTGCCGACATCCCCCTGCCGCACGAGTGGATTTTGACACCGGGCTTGATGGCTGACATCTACCCGAGTTTCGCTAAAGGTTTAACCCCCTTCTTCACCCTCAACTGGGGCGCATATACAGACTTCCTGACCTTCAAAGGCGGTCTGAACCCCACCACAGGCGGTTTGTGGCTGACTGATACAGCACACCACCACTTAGCTTTGGCAGTGCTATTCATCGTCGCTGGTCATATGTACCGGACGAACTGGGGCATCGGCCACAGCATGAAAGAAATCCTAGAGAACCACAAAGGCCCCTTCACTGGTGAAGGTCACAAAGGTCTCTACGAAATCCTGACTAATTCTTGGCACGCGCAACTGTCGATTAACTTGGCACTGATGGGCTCTTTGAGCATCATCGTCGCCCAACATATGTACGCGATGCCTCCGTATCCGTACATCGCGACCGACTACCCGACTCAGCTATCCCTGTTCACCCACCACATGTGGATTGGCGGATTCCTGATTGTTGGAGCAGCCGCTCACGGAGCAATCTTCATGGTTCGGGATTACGATCCCGCTGGAAATGTCAACAACTTGTTGGATCGCGTGATCCGTCATAGAGATGCGATTATTTCCCACCTGAACTGGGTTTGTATATTCTTGGGCTTCCACAGCTTCGGTTTGTACGTTCACAACGACACAATGCGGGCTTTCGGTCGTCCTCAAGATTTGTTCTCGGATACCGGGATTCAGTTGCGTCCGATATTTGCCCAGTGGGTGCAAAACATCCACGCTTTGGCTCCGGGCACAACAGCGCCTAATGCTACGGAAATCGTTAGCCATGCTTTTGGCGGCGGTGCAGTAGTAGTCGCCGGCAAAGTAGCGATGATGCCGATCGAGTTGGGTACGGCGGATTTCATGATCCACCACATCCACGCTTTCACCATTCACGTTACAGTCCTGATTCTTTTGAAAGGCGTGTTGTTTGCACGCAGTTCTCGCTTGGTTCCTGACAAAGGCAACTTGGGCTTCCGGTTCCCTTGCGACGGCCCCGGCCGTGGCGGCACCTGCCAAGTTTCTGGTTGGGATCACGTGTTCCTAGGCTTGTTCTGGATGTACAACTGCATCTCGATCGTGATTTTCCACTTTAGCTGGAAAATGCAGTCGGACGTGTGGGGAACAGTATCGCCAGACGGCACAATTTCTCACATTACTGGTGGCAACTTCGCACAAAGTGCGATCACGATTAACGGCTGGCTGCGGGACTTCCTTTGGGCGCAAGCTTCTCAGGTGATTCAGTCCTACGGTTCGGCACTGTCGGCCTACGGTCTGATGTTCCTAGCTGGACACTTCGTCTTCGCCTTCAGCTTGATGTTCCTGTTCAGCGGCCGCGGCTACTGGCAAGAACTGATTGAGTCGATTGTTTGGGCTCACAACAAGCTCAAGGTAGCTCCGTCGATTCAGCCTCGCGCTCTGAGCATTATTCAGGGTCGGGCTGTGGGTGTAGCTCACTACCTCCTAGGAGGAATTGTCACTACGTGGGCATTTTTCCTAGCGCGAATCATTTCGGTAGGGTAAACTACCCCTAGGTTTTGGATTCTCGATTTGGGAGGAATCTCAAATCGAGAATCCAAACTCCGAACCGAATCCCTTCAATTTTGTTCAGGATTCAGGATTAATCAAGGCTTATGGCAACGAAATTTCCAAAATTTAGCCAAGACCTTGCCCAAGACCCGACCACACGGCGGATCTGGTACGGGATTGCCACAGCACACGACTTTGAAAGCCACGATGGCATGACCGAAGAAAATCTTTACCAAAAGATTTTTGCTTCTCACTTCGGCCACGTAGCAATCATTTTCTTGTGGACATCGGGCAGCCTGTTCCACGTAGCATGGCAAGGTAACTTTGAACAGTGGATTAAAGACCCTCTAAACGTCCGCCCGATCGCTCACGCGATTTGGGACCCGCAATTCGGCGCTCCTGCAGTAGAAGCTTTCACTCAAGGGGGCGCTTCTAACCCGGTGGATATCTCTTACTCCGGTGTCTACCATTGGTGGTTCACCCAAGGGATTCGGACAAACGCCGACCTGTATCAAGGAGCTATCTTCTTGTTACTGCTGGCCGCTGTATTCCTGTTCGCAGGTTGGTTGCACCTCCAACCCAAGTACCGCCCCAGCTTGTCTTGGTTCAAAAATGCTGAATCTCGCCTCAACCACCACTTGGCTGGTTTGTTCGGTGTCAGCTCTTTGGCTTGGACTGGTCACATGGTTCACGTTGCTATCCCCGAATCTCGCGGACAGCACGTAGGTTGGGAAAACTTCTTGTCCACCCCGCCTCACCCGGCTGGTTTGGCTCCGTTCTTCAGTGGTAACTGGGGCGTATACGCCGAGAATCCAGATGCAGCGAACCATGTCTTCGGTACTTCCGAAGGCGCGGGAACCGCAATTCTGACTTTCTTGGGTGGCTTCCACCCTCAAACAGAATCCCTGTGGCTGACAGACATCGCTCACCACCACTTGGCGATCGCAGTTCTGTTTATCGTTGCCGGTCATATGTACCGGACTAACTTCGGTATCGGTCACAGCATCAAAGAGATGTTGGATTCTAAGGCTGGTTTGATCGGCGGCAAGAGTGAAGGACAGTTCAACTTGCCTCACCAAGGCTTGTATGAAACCTACAACAACTCGCTGCACTTCCAACTGGCATTTCACCTCGCTGCTTTGGGTGTAATTACCTCCTTGGTAGCACAGCATATGTACGCGATGCCTCCCTACGCTTTTATAGGTAAGGACTTCACGACTCAGGCTGCGCTTTACACTCACCACCAGTACATTGCTGGATTTATCATGGTCGGCGCTTTCGCCCACGGAGCTATCTTCTTGGTGCGGGACTACGATCCTGAAGCAAACAAAGGCAACGTGCTCGATCGCGTGTTGCAGCACAAAGAAGCGATTATCTCTCACTTGAGCTGGGTGTCGCTGTTCTTGGGCTTCCACACTCTCGGCTTGTACGTTCACAATGACGTTGTAGTTGCTTTCGGAACTCCTGAAAAGCAAATCTTGATTGAACCAGTGTTCGCACAGTTCATCCAAGCTGCTCACGGAAAAGCTCTCTACGGCATGGATGTGCTGTTGTCTAACCCTGACAGCATTGCTTCTACCGCTTGGCCCAACTACGGCAACGTATGGCTCCCAGGCTGGTTGGACGCGATTAACAGCGGTACTAATTCTCTGTTCTTGGCGATCGGACCTGGCGATTTCTTGGTTCACCACGCGATCGCACTAGGCTTGCACACCACCACCTTGATCTTGGTCAAGGGCGCTCTGGATGCACGCGGTTCTAAGCTGATGCCGGACAAAAAAGACTTCGGTTATGCTTTCCCTTGCGACGGCCCCGGCCGTGGCGGTACTTGCGACATCTCTGCTTGGGACGCCATGTACCTGTCTGTATTCTGGATGTTGAATACCCTAGCTTGGGTAACGTTCTACTGGCACTGGAAGCACCTGGGCATCTGGCAAGGTAATGTGGCTCAGTTCAATGAGTCTTCTACCTACCTGATGGGCTGGTTCCGCGATTACCTCTGGCTGTATTCTTCTCAGTTGATCAACGGTTACAACCCGTATGGTACTAACAACTTGTCAGTCTGGGCTTGGATGTTCTTATTCGGACACCTTGTTTGGGCAACTGGTTTCATGTTCCTGATCTCTTGGAGAGGTTACTGGCAAGAGTTGATCGAGACTTTGGTTTGGGCTCACGAGCGCACTCCTTTGGCTAACTTGGTTCGCTGGAAAGACAAGCCTGTTGCTTTGTCGATCGTCCAAGGTCGTTTGGTTGGCTTAGTTCACTTTACTGTGGGCAACGTCCTCACTTACGCGGCCTTTGTAATTGCCTCGACGGCCGGGAAATTCGGGTAACTCTGAACTCTGGTTTTGTAGGTAATTAAATCAAATCCCCTGCCTTCTGGCGGGGGATTTTTTTGTATATTTTGCTTAACTGAAGCTGTTAATCAGGAATCTGAGGGCGATCGAGTTTTTCCAAAACCCTTTATGTCAAAGCTGTTTGCGATAATTGAAGCCTACAGAGAAATGTATAGTGCGAGCCTAGTAAAATGAGTAGTTAGGTTCCCAAGTTTCGGGGATAAGTGGTTTATCGAGAGGACTGGGTTGTGAATACAATTATTGACACACAAGTGCTTTCATATCGTTTTAAGGAGATTGAGAACGATGTCCACGACGGAAGCCGAGCTATTTCATCAATTACAGCTAATGAATTTTTACTGGCTCAGCCCCGAGACTCAAAGCAACCTGACTACTACATTCTTCATCCAGCTAGATACTCGGTACTAAATTCAGGAGAACGTGATTTTGGTATTTCCGAGCATTTTGGAAATCCTAAATGGGCCAAGGGAGGTGCTTGTCGGACAGACCAAGTGATTATCGACTTTGGCAGTCAGTTCTCTGCATATCGTGAGTTTGGAAACGAAGCAATTGCTGAGGTTATTAACAAAAAAAAGTATGGCGTATATGAACTCAGTGTTTCTCATTTATCTAAACAAAAGCAGAAGTACCTAAAAAAACGGTTGAAATACATTTTGGATAATAATTATCGTTGTTACTCTCTAACTAGAGCGACAATAGAAAATGGGTTGACTCTGTTTTCAGAGTTTGCTGCTCAACATAACTGCAAAAGCAATATTCGTAACACTATCAATGACATCTTAATACTGGCTACTGCTGTGGACAGAAAAAATAAATTTATAACATATGATAATGTGCTAAATCGTTTTGCTGCTGAGTATTATGAGGCGCCAGCTCACCAAAACGAAGATGAATTGATAATCGATTTTTCCGAGGAGACAACTGAAAGTAGAAAAAGTAAGGAAAGTAAAGGATATGTCAATAGGGGTTGGAGTTACTCGGTTCGTAATAACCGAGAGGTACAGGGAACCTAACCACCCGCTTGTACCCAACCGCATTAAGATTGTCTATTGGAAGCAAGAAGGTATCTGTGGTGGGTAAAGCGAAAGCTTATGACATGGTTCTTACAACTATAGTAGCTGTAAGAGCGATCGCCCCGAACCTCACTTCACCAAAAGCCCGATCGCCCTCATCCCCTCAAATCTCGCCATTAACCTGCATTTGATGCACCTGATCAGCCAACTCTTGCAAGCGCTTTTCGTCCAACTCATCGATCGCCAGCATCCCGACATAGATGATTTCCTTCAGCGTTAGCCTGGTTGCTAGCGCCTTTTTCTGCACAAGTTCCTTAATTATGGGGCTGACTCCAATGGCGGTACTGGCTCTAGTCACAAAACTAACCGGAGATTAACAACTTTGACTAAATCTTAGCACCTTTAAGCTGAGCTTTTAGCTGCGATGCAAACTGCTTAAGCGCGTCTTGACAAGACGAAACACACGGGTTTATAGTGGAAATGTGGAAAGGCCGATCGACCTTTTCCCCTCAAATCTCGCCATTGACCTGCATCTGATGCACCTTGTCAGCCAATTCTTGGCGGCTTTCCTTATCGAGTGCATCAATTGCCAGCATTCCCAAGTACACGACTTCCTTCTGAGTTAGTCGGGTCGCTTGGGCTTGTTTTTGAATGACTTCCTTGATCACGGAACTGACCGCGATCGCAGTATTAGTTTTAGCCACGAAGAATAATCAACTATTAATAACAACTTTCCTTGATGTTACCATCCTCAGTCCGATTAAGTACAATAATGTTTGAGTAAGTACAGTTAATCATGCTATAGTGGAAAAAATAAAAAAAAGCGATCGCCCCCGGTGTAGACAACTTAAGGCCGATCGACCTATTCCTCAATAATCTCCACCAAGTCCTCAATCATCACATCAAATGCCCGCGCTAACTTGTACAGGGCGGTAAAGTCAACCATTGATATTTCTGAACGACGAGCATAGCTGGTTATGGTGCTGTAGATCACGCCCGATCGCTCAGCCACCTCCTTGAATGTCCAGCCCCTCTCGGCCGCTAACTCTCGCACTTTAACTCTGACTAAACCCATGCTTGACAAATAATGCAGTTGCGTTTTAAGATAATTGCATCTGAAAAAGCGATCGCCCCCGGTCTAGACAACTTAAGGCCGATCGACCTACTCCTCCAAAACCTCAACCAAATCCTCAATCATCACATCAAAAGTCCGAGCTAACTTCCGCAGGCAAGTAAAGTCAACCATTGCCATTTCAGGACGACGAGCATAGCTTCTGACAGTGCTATAAATTACCCCGGAACGATCGGATACTTCCTTAAGCGTCCAGCCCTTCTCCGCCGCTAGTTCCCGAATTTTTAGCCTGACTAAACCCATGCTTGACAGTTGATGCAATTGCGTCGTACAATTTTATATGTAAAGAGCGATCGCCCTCCGGCCTGGAAAACTAAAGGGCGATCGTCTGTAAAACCTAATCTGGACAGATTATTTCTTTCTATCAAAAAGTGCATTTGCCTTATCCAGAAGTCTACTAACCATATCCAGAGGTGTACTAGCCATGATATCAGAAACTCCGGCAAAATCGCGGACGATCACAGAATCCAAAATAATTCACAAATCTCCCATCCTGCATCCGCTGGCGAGATTCGTTACCGAAGAAACAGTCGCACTCCTGTTCAATATCTCAACAAACGACATTTACCGCATTGAATGCTGTCGCTACATGGTTTACGTGCACGCCAAAGGCATCAGCCGCTTTGTCAGCTACGCCGATTTTCCCCCGATTTTAGCAGTAAAGCCGATCGCACCTCAAGATTTTGGCAGATGGTACAAACGCTGGAAAAGCAAGCTAGCACCAGCATTTTGGACGAAATTCTACACCCACAAGTTCAAAAAAGCTGTTTCCGTTGACAGCTTGCTAGAGTGGGGCCAATTGGTAGCTACTGTTAAATCGGTCATTTCTGGGGCCGCGCTGCAACAGCTACGAGATGTCTATGCCCAAGAAAAACATTTGATGGAGAAATTTTAAAGTGCGATCGCCCCGGCAACCAACTGCGAGAATGGGCCAAGGAAAAATTAAAATAAATGGCTAAGTGAGAAAATGGAGGTAGAAAATGGACAATCACCATGCCTAGAAAAATTCGCGAGTTAAAAGCTCAGATTACCCGTGAGGGCTTTATTTATTTGCCAAAACGCGGAAAAGGCAGCCATGAGAGATGGCAGCATCCTTGGATTGGGAAGACATTAACAATTCCAGGCAAAGACGGAGATGATGTGCCACGCTATGAGAGAGAAGCAGTTGGCAATATTGTTAGCCGAACTCGACGAGTTAAAGGAGGAAGATTCATGAATCGATACAGTATGATCGTCCAATGGTCTGATGAGGATCAACTTTTCCTCGTGACGATTCCAGAGTTTGCCGAGCGCGTTGTCATGCCCTGTACCCACGGCAAAACCCGCTCAGAAGCCATCCGACATGGCGAAGAAGTGCTCGAAATGTATCTAGAAGCTTGGCAGGAAGAAGGTGAAGCCATCCCCGCACCTAGCATTCTTCAAATCGCCTAGAACACTTCATCTTCGATTCCCAGCCACCATTCCCCCAGATTCATTAAATCTTTGTGAATGTCGGTAAGTTCTGTCATATACTCTTCAGCAGAAATCTCCGATCGCCTTTCTTGCAATTTTTTCAGCCGCAGTTGCACCAACAGCCAAGGTTTGGAAATCCCATCGGTTGCTTCGATATATTTGGCTAGCTCTTTGCTGTCCATAGTTATTGGTTATTTTTTATATCGGAATGATTAAACCGCAGAGAACGCAGAGAACGCAGAGGAAGAGAAATAGAGATGAATAATTCTGATACCAACTAATCTAATATTATAGGACTTTTGAAACGGCTTAAAAAGCTCTGATTTTTCCCAGTCGGTTTCAACCGACTTGAGCTTTGAGCCAGGGGTTTCAACCCCTGGCGGACTAACGGATTGGCGGACTTGGAAGCTAAGATGTCTCCCGCAAACATCTTTTACCTATAATCCGAAGTCTGAATATTCTTGAGCTTCGCCGCATATTTCATGCCGTATTCCGGGCGACAGAAGCGATCGATCTGAGACTCAAAGAAAGCCCGATTTGCCTTCAAATGCTTTGGATTCGGGTCATCTAAAGGATACAAAAGAGCAGTCCGTAACGCTTGAATCACCGCCGAAGTTACGCAGTACATCGATCGCTGAAATGTCACCCCAATTTGATTGAGGATATCATCTTCGCCACGACAGCGCTGTTTGTAGAAATCCATCAAATAAGGCGGCAGGAAATGCAGCATATCTTGTGCTAGCAAAGTCGGCGGAATCCCGGCCGTACCTACCGGGAATTTGTCTGCATACAATACTCCGTAGTGGAAGTCTTTTTGATCGTCAGGAACTTCCTTAGCTTGAGCGTTGTAAGATTTGGTGCCTCGGAACGGCGAAGTGCGATAAAATACAGCTTCCACGTAAGGTAACGCTGCTTCGTAAAGCCAAGTGAAACCCTTAGATTTCGGGATGATTTCGTAGGTTTCGCCGTCGATTTGAACGTGGTGGTAAATCGGACGACCGGCGATCGCAAATATGCCATTTACTAGGAAATCCATCGCCTGCGGGACTGTGGTAATTTTCCCTTCGTCGTACAAGTCGGAAACCTCAAAAAACACCGGCGCCATGACTTCCCAGAATAAACCGAGATTGCTGTAATAAGACATTTGGCGGCACTGTTCTAAAAACATTTCTGGAAATGCTTTGTGCAGTCCCAGCATGAACGGGTCTTTTTTGAAGTAAGCTTTAATTGCGCGATCGGCATTAGCTTTATATTCGTCACTGTCCAAATAAGGATCGAATTGATTGGTTGGGACGTACAAGCCCCGGTGCCAAAGCATTGACCTCATGCACTCTTCTGCAAATTCCATGTTAATGCGATCGTGCCACAAATGATGGAACAGCCGCGGGAGTTTACCAGTTTCACCCTTCTCCATGAACTCCAAAAGTTCTGGGTGAACACTTCCAGTACCGCGCCAAATCCGCAAATCTGCACCGTCGCCTGCATAGTGATTTTGTAAATCTAAATACTCTTGCGGTAAAAAGTATTTAAAGAAAGGAAGCGGGTGTAAAAATACTCGTTCGGCGATGTAAAGCAAATCCCGCCAGTAAAAGTCCATCGGCACCGCGTAAGCTTTCCAGATAGCGATGATTTGCATCAGATTTTCCGGCGTATCTGGAATCATAGCGCCCCCCGCTTCCAGTCTGTGAATTATTTCGGCAAATTCGTGTTTTGAAGGGGGTAGTTTAGTTGCTGGTTTATTAGGGGTTTGTACCATTGTTTCTTCCTTTGTTTGACTGAATTTTACTATTTATAAATTGCTCTATTCGGGAATTAGGTTATCCCAAATCTCATGCTTTTCGGAAAGATAGCGCTGCTTTTTACAGTTATTTTTCCTCTTTTCCAGCCCAAGGAGGCGGGCCTTGTGGAGAGCGGATGTTGATAATTGATCCGTTCGACAGAGTTATCGAAAAAGCATCAAATTCGCCGTCATCCATTTCGCCAACAACGGTAATTGTTTCCCCTTCTGATAGATTAATATTGCGCCACCTGCGCGGGCCGGCATCGACTTTAACTTGACCGCTGCCGTCATTTAAAATCCACTCATTTTCATCAGCTTCTCCAAAACCAACTACTCGGCCAGAGATGGTAATTCCTGTTTTCGATGCTGGCAAATCGCGAATGCGAGTTATAGCTTGTGCAAAAGCAGAAGTTGCCACTACTAAAAGAAGGGTTGTAACTGCGGATACACTGAAAAGTTTTTTCGGTTTCATGAGCGCTCATATCCTGGTATTTATCTGGAGGCTCTGCGTCCAAAATCTTTCATTAAAATTGGATACAGAGCCTAGTAACGAGTAGATATTTGTGAGGCAGCATAGTCGGACACAAGGCAAGTGCCGACCCTATTTTAATCGCTGAGCTATCTCAGTCTGCGGAGACAGACTTCGTTTGTGTAAAGGCGATTTCAATCGCTGATTTTTTCCAAGGATAGCTAATAGCAACTTGGGTATTCCTGTCAGCCGGCAGAGTAGCAACGATCGCATTTGTAGTCGATTCGCTCCACTTGAGCAGCCAAGCAGGTTGAATTCCCAACACGAAAATGATGCCCGCCAAAACCAGCGCCGGCATATTTTCAGCAAACGTAACTGGAGGGTAGTAAGCCGTGGCATTGTCCAACTTCCCAAAACAGGTGCGGTTGAGCAGAATCACAAAGTAAACGGCTGTTAAACCCGAAGCTAAAATGCAGATTAAAGTGGGAATTGGAAAGATAGAGAAACTGCCTTGAAATACTAAAAATTCGGCAATAAAACCCACCAAACCGGGAATGCCGGCGCTTGCCATGCCGCCCAAAACTAACAGGGAACTAGCCGTGGGTAAACCCCGCATCGGATTCATCAAACCGTTGAGCACGTCCAAATCTCGCGTGCCGACTTTGCTTTCGATGATGCCTACTAAATAAAATAGCAAAGCTAAAATTAAGCCGTGGCTTACCATTTGCCCGACTGCACCGATTAATGCCAGCTTCGTACCCGCAGCGCAGGCAACGAGGATGTAGCCCATATGCCCGATCGAACTATAGGCTACCATGCGCTTGATGTCTTTTTGGGCGATCGCGCTCAAAGCCCCGTACATCACGCTCACAGTCCCGATAATCGCTAAACCGGGAGCTATAATCGACCAAGTTTCGGGAAACATCTGCAAGCCAAACCGTACTAAACCGTAAGTTCCCAACTTCGCCAGAATCCCTCCCAGCAAAATTGCTGTTGCTGGCGAAGCTTCCACGTAAGCATCGGGTAGCCAAGTATGCAGCGGCACCAAGGGAATTTTAATTCCCAACCCAATTAGCAAAATTGTTAGCAGGATTAACTGCACATTTCTCGGCAATTCTTGAGTGGTAATCGCACTGTAATCGAAATTTAAAGAACCGCTCAGCCAAGCAACACCCAAAAATGCTGCCAGCACTAAAAGTCCCGAAACTGCCGTGTAGATCAAAAACTTCATGGCAGCGTATTCCCGCTGCTTTCCGCCCCAAATCGCAATCAACAGGTAAAAAGGAATTAATTCTACTTCGTAAAACAGTACAAACAGCAGCAAATTTTGAGACATCAAAGCTCCGGCAATACCAGCATTGATTAGCAAAATCAAAGCGTAGTAAAGCTGGGGGCGCTCCATCTTTTCGCCCGTGCCGTAAATGACTAATAGCGTCAGCAAAGCACTTAAAACGAGCAGCGGCAAGGACAAGCCGTCAATGCCCAAATTGTAGCTCAAACCTAATTGTGGAATCCAAGGCAAATATTCTTGAAATTGCAGTCCCGAATTTGCTGGATCGAATTGAGTTAACAGCCAGATATTCAATATGAAAATAGCTGCTGCAAAAGCCGATGCTATTGAACGCAGGCGCATCCCATTTATGTTTCCGGGCAGGAACCCGACTACCGCAGCGCCCAACGCGGGCAACCAGAGCAAGGCACTAAGCATAATGTGTCAAGAGTGAAGAGTGAAGAATCAATTAATTTAGCCGCCTATTGTCTTGGATAACTTGAGAGTTTATATCTTAACTTTTTCCCAGTTATCTATACGAAATTGCCTCAAGACTCAGAAAGAATACTGACTCTCCCCGTGTCTAAATCGTAATATCCACCAACAACTTTCAGTTTATTATCCTCAATTAACTTAGAGATAACTGGAGATGCTTTCAACCTGTTAGCTTGCAGTACAACATTGGCTTTTGAAGCATTTTCTAGCTTGTCGCCTGCTTGGTTTTTCGAGCTTTCTACAGCAGGCTTAATTGCATCGAGCAAACTGCCAATTTGACCAGGAACTTGAGCTCCTTTGACGGTTGCGCTTACCGCACCGCACCTTTTATGCCCGACTACCACAACCACTTTTGCTCCCAGTACCAGCGTGCCAAATTCCAGGCTGCCAATTTCTTCGGGAGTAGCAACATTTCCGGCCACGCGACAGACAAATAAATCTCCCAATCCTTGATCGAAGATAATCTCGGAAGGAAAGCGGGAATCTGCACAGCCGAGAATAGCAGCAAATGGTTTTTGAGATTCGGCAACTTCGGTGAGGCGAACTAAGTCTTGGTTGGGATTTAGGCGTTTTTTGTCAGCAAACCGCTGGTTCCCGTCCATTAACTTTTGCAGAGCTGCATCGGGAGTCAAGTCATTTCGAGAAATTGTCGGTTCGGGTGCACCCAAATCAGCGCCTGTGCAGGCTGCGAGTATCCCTGTACCGATAGCACCTGTGACAATTTTGAGCGAATTGCGCCGGGAAAGATTGAATTGTCTGTGATTTTGGTTCATTGATTTTGCTTTGTTTGAAAACCTTTGAAATCATCTTTGTTCAAGAATTAATTATTAAAAGATTTTAGATTAAAAATCTCACCTAAAATCTTAAATATTAACTCTATTTACCCGCCTACAATCAGCGACAAGCGAGCTAGCAAAGGCCAGCTTATGAGTAGTCCCAAAACTGCTACTCCGAACAGAATTGTCAGGGCGTAAAACTGAGTTTGACCGTTAACGTTGTATTTGAGGCTTTGCCCGCCGAAAACCGTTGCAAAACCGATTAAGTTCGCGAATCCGTCAACAATATTGCGATCGAACCAGGAGATGATTTGAGCAACTAAACCGACTGCAAATATCACAGTCACCCGGTAAAGTTTGGCAGTGTAAAAGTCGTAAGCAAAAAAGTCTTGCAAAGCTTCAGAACCAATTCGTACTGGTTTTTCCCATTTGTCGTTCATGTAAACAAATGCTCCGGCACCGATGCCGATCGCCGTTGACAAAACTAGCAATCCAGTTGCGGTATAATTCAAACTTGCCCCCGGCACTAAATGCCACGCTGCCAGCAAGTGCGGAACGTGCAAAGTAAAGCCCATTAAAACAGTCATCGGCAAGATAAAAGGCCAGTGAACTTCCGGCGAGCGTTCGGTCATTTGCTTTGGTTTGCCGCCAAAAACTAAACCGAAGACGCGCACCAAGCCAAAAGCAGTGACGCCGTTTACAAACAGCACTATTCCTAACAAGAAAGGATGAGTTTGCCAAAGCCCGGATGTGAAGTCTTCTAAAGCCCAGAAGCAGCCGAAGGGCGGCAGTCCCACCAATCCAGCGCTACCGACAATAAACGATATTGCCGATATCGGCCGCTTTCCCCACAAACCGCCGAGAGAGCGGACATCCTGAGTGATACTGTTCCAAACTACCGAACCGATGCTCATCACCAGCAAACCCATTGCCAAGCTGTAGGCAAATATTAATGTCAGGGCTGTCTGGGCTTGTCCGGTGCCGACGGCGATAAATACTAAGCCCATGTAAGAGCTGACTATATAGGAAAGCGTGCGCTTGATGTCAATTTGGGCGATCGCAATTAATGAAGCACCAACCGCCGTCGCAGCACCTACAATAATAGTTGTCTTCAGTCCGATCGGCGACAAAGCAATCACCGGCTGCAACTTAATCAATATCCAAGCACCAGTTTCGACAACTACGGTGTTCCGCAAAATCGTCGCTGGCAGCGGGCCTTCCATCGCCTCATCCAGCCACAGGTGCAAGGGAAACTGGGCGCATTTGCCCATCGGGCCGGCAATCAAGGCTAAGCTCAACAGCGTCGCTACAGTGGGGTCAAGCTTTGCAGTCTGAGCCCAAACAGCCAACTCGTCAAAATTCCAAGTTCCAGCCAGCGGCAGAATGGCGACTACTCCCATCAGCAAGAATAAGTCACCCACCCGCTTTGTTAAGAAAGCGTCGCGGGCTCCTGTCACCACCAAAGACTGATTGAACCACAGCCCGACTAGCAGGTAAGTGCCCAAAGTCAGAACTTCTAAAATCATGTAGCTGAAGAAGAGGGAATTGCACAGTACCAAGCCGCACATCCCCGCTTCAAACAGCCCCATCAGAGAAAAGAACCGAGCCCAGCCCCAGTCCATTTCCATGTAACCGAAAGCATAAATCTGCGCCAGCAAGTTCAGTCCGGTAATCAAAACTGTCGCGCCGACGGTGACAGCAGAGATTTCAACGGGAATGGTTAAGTCTAAACCTGCTACATTCAGCCAGGGAATGAACTGGTGTTGCGCCGGTTGGTTCCAGATAGCTGCGAGGGCGATGACGCCGTGTAGGAAAGCGAACAAGGTTAATATGGCGTTCACATAACCGGATGGTCTTGGCCCGGTGCGGCGGGTAACAGCCGGAAACCACAGCATCGACAGAACTCCGCCGATGAGTGGATAGCAAGGTATAAACCAAACCGTCTGGAGTAAGATTTGAGCCATTGGCATTACCTGTAAAGGTTACAAAAATTTAAAATTCTGAGAATAATTCCGATCGGGCAAACGACAGCACTGAAAACCCAGAAGGCAGAATTAGAGGCTATTTTGGCGTCAGTATTCGAGTTACTCGTTGTTTTGATACTAGGCGGGAAGAATAGACTTATTAATTTTATATTAAGTATTGCGTTAAATTTTCATATTTCTGATTCAGCATACTTATCTATACCGATAACCTCTACTTATAGGTATATAGGGGGGGGATGGTGTACAAACGAATATTTGTCGATCGCACATCTTGCACCATTTTGAGGAACAGGCAAGATGCCTGTTCCACAAAGAATTCAATTTTTTTGTGGGGAGTAGGGGTTGGGCTTCCTGCCTGCCCGTGAAATGCTTATTTAGAACAGGCAAGATGCCTGTTCCACAAAGAATTCAATTTTTTTGTGGGGAGTAGGAGTTGGGCATCCTCCCCGCCCGTGAAATGCTTATGGTCTAAAATATTAAAATCGCTCAATCTGCCAAGCTGCTAAAGGAAGTTTGGCTTGGCGCTGCCCCATCGCCCTTGCCCTAACATTCACTAGACCGATCGGCGTATTAAACAAATCTACCATATCGGCTTGGGCCATCGCACTTTTGGCAGCAGCCACAGGCAATTCTTTTAACAGCCACCTAGCCAGCCGGTAAAAATATTCCCCTGTGGTGAATTCTCGCATCAAATCGACACCGTGGAGTTCGTGCAAATATTTATTAGATTCGCCGTACCGATACCATTGACTTTGCAACTGTTTTATTGTAGAACGGTGGCGGTGTCGGACGATCGCATTTTCGGCAAAATACATTTTATAGGATGTTTGCCGCAAAATCCGCCAGCACAAGTCAGCATCGCCGCCGCTGGTGAGGTAAGGGCGAAATAATCCTATTTGTTGTAAAACTAGCCTCCGTACAGCTAAGTTGGCGGTTTGACCGTAGGGACAAAAAGGGTGAGCGAGAGTATGTTTTTGAGATAAAGTATTTTGGCGATCGGCGTGTTGTTCTAAAATAGTTTTACCGGGCAATGCGAGTATTTCCCCAGCGCTAATTCCTACTTCTAAGTCAACAAATGGCTTAACTAAATTTTCCAGCCAGTCAGATTCCGGGCGACAGTCTGCATCGGTAAATGCAATGATTTCGCCTGTGGATGCGCGAATTCCTTGATTGCGGGCGGCGTAGGAACTTTGAATCTGATTTTCACTGAGGTGGCGAATGGTTATTGGATTGAAATTGCTTCCTCCCCTTACCAAGGGGGGGACTGAGGGGGGGTTAGAGGCTGCTGTTTCGAGGATTGCTGAAGTGCGATCGCGACTGTTATTGTCTACTAAGAGATATTCTACACTTTGTGGCGGATAAGTTTGCGATCGCAGGCACTCGATCAACTCCGGCAAATCCATCTCGCCGTTGTAAACAGGCACAACCACCGAAACTTGCGGTAAAAACGTTTTAGTCATTCACAAACAACCGTAAACGATAGCATAACTAATATTGAGTAAGATTAAACGAACCGCGCAGGCGCTAAGGACGCTAAGGAAGATAAATAAGCAAATGTAGTTCTTACTTTGTCCTATAAGCGTCTTCGCCGTTCTTCAAATAATTAAAAAGCGTTATTAAGTTCCATTGCATTAACTGGGGATATCAATTCTCAAAATTATAACTTCGGAGCCTTAAACAGGCAAGATGCCTGTTCCACAACTGCATTCAGTCCTTGTGGAACAGGCATCTTGCCTGTTTCTTTGAAATAGTAGTAAATATCTCTTACATCCCCTGTACAATCCGTCACGCAATCCCTTCTCAACTGTTCCCCGTCAACATCAAAACCATTAACACTAACGCCACGTTAGTTATATAAAAAATGCCAACAACCTGAGTTTCTAACCAGCCGCACAACTCTAAATGATGGTGCAGTGGAGCCATTCTTAACAGACGCTTGCCGATTCCATCCGGCCCTTTTGTAGCTTTGTAATAACCTACTTGAGCAATTACTGACAGCGTTTCAATAAAGAAAATCCCGCTGATAATTAATAATATCCAAAGGCTATTTGTTAATAAAGCTACCGCACCCAACGCACCGCCCAAAGCTAAAGCACCTGTATCGCCCATAAACACCTTGGCTGGATTGCGGTTGTGTGCTAAGAAACCGAAACAACTGCCGCTGATGCAAGCGCAAAATATCATTAATTCTGGCGAAGTTGAGGCTACAGATGCGCCCAATCCCAAAAGTGCGATCGCCCCCAAACCTCCCATCAACCCGTCAACACCATCGGTAAGATTAGTAGCATTGCTTTCGGCAACTAGCACAAAACCAGCCAGCGGCCAGAACAGCAAACCTAATGGCAATACCCAACCGAAAGGCAAAGCAACATTCGTAGAAATTGCAGGTTGATGAAACATCAGCCACAGACAAAATAGAGCAGCAAAACTTATTTGCAAAGCCAATTTCATCCGAGGTGAAATACCTTTGTTCGACTTGCGTCGCAGAATTTGCCAGTCATCGAGCCAGCCAATGAAACCGTAAGCTAAAGTTAAAGCCGATACGGCAACAACATCTGAGTTAAACTTAGACCAAAGTAAAGCGACTGCTACCCCAGCAGGTATAAAAAAGATGCCTCCCATTGTCGGCGTTCCCGCTTTTTTCAAATGGGCTTGGGGGCCGTCTTCGCGAATTATTTGTCCTGCTTTTAGTTGCTGGAGTACGGGCACCACTGCATAGCCCAACCCCGACGCAACTACAGCACAAACAACTAGCGGCATAAATAGCGATGCAGGTAAATTCAAAAATCTACCCGCTACTACATCTAAACCGATCGCTACAGTGCCGAGCCCCAAACCCAGCAGCAGGAATAAATTCTTGCCTGTAAGTTTGAAAGGCAGACTAAAAGGGATTTTCTCATCCAAAAAGTTATCCATAACACTCCTCACCACACACTATTTGAGAATAAGCAATTGACAATGGGGGAATAGGGTGCGATACAGGAGATTGAGAAATCTCTTAGTTTTTCTTCCCTGTTTCCGGTTGATTTCTTCACCCTTCTACCCGTTATTCTTCGCCTACACTCACATCCTCTTCTACTTCTTCTTCTAAATCATCGTAAGGACTGTCGTCAACTGCCATCAGTTCAGAAATTTCTTCTTCGTGCAGATAGTCGGGTTCTTGGACATCCCTTGCTAACAGGCGATTGTTAGATTCCAACCAGTCTAAAAGAGAAGATTGCTGTTTTAATGGAATTACATCCGCAGGTAAATGGCGAGGAATTTGACGCAGAGATGGGTTGTACATGATTATCGGTTTTTAAAGACAAAGACGCGATCGAGTAGAGGTAACGTTTTGCCGACGAACTGCTGCTTTGATCAAGCACTTGCAAATCGGGCATTTAGCAAGGCTAAAGCATTATACCACAGGCACTGTTTGGTTCCGGATCGGATAAGATGGGAGACCCAAAAGGCGATCGCCCCCAAGCATGGGCATGAGGATAGCACTAAAATCCGCTCTTGCCAATCCTTCTTTAGCCGTAAGCATTGTAATCTAAGACGATCGTCTTTAAGATATCGCGGGACAAGCGGCGATCCTGTTCTGCAAGCCTCCCTAACAGCAAGGGTTTGATTCACAACAGTCTCCTGGATTTTCATCAAAGCCTGAGCTCGAATGCCCTCTGGCTTCTTCAGTCAACTCTCAAGCAATAAATCTCAGAATGGATATAACGGCAGCGGTTTTATACAACAAAGAGGGCTACCACACCGGAGGCAAAAAACTTCTGGGGCGTCATTCAGCCGGAGAAGGGTTTCTCAAAAGCTTAGTCCAACACGGAACCGCCGACTCTCTCTACTGTTGCGCCGATAGCGAAACAACCTTTAAGGAGTTTTGTTCGCACATCCAACCTTGGCTGCAAACACCTCGGAAAGTCCGCTGGATTCCCATGGAACGACCGGATTTGCTATCTCAACCGGGCACAATTTACCGACCCGATCCGGTTCTGTCGCAGATGGTTTGGGCGCGCAGATTTGTCGATCAGCGGGCCTACAGCGTTTGCGGCGTTACTCACACGATCGGTACAAAATACATCATGGAGGCGATCGGCGATTTGATCACCGCACCCATGCAGCCTTGGGACGCCCTGATCTGCACATCTGCCGCCGTGAAAACAGCAGTAGAAGGAGTTATGAGAGAGTGGTCTGAATATTTAGCCCAGCGCAACGGCGGTAAACCGGAAATTTTGGTCAAATTCCCCGTTATTCCCCTCGGAGTCGATTGCAGCGCGTTTCCGCAGGGTGTGGAAGCCGTTAATAGTCGCCGCCAACTGCGACAAGAACTCGGCATTTCTCCCGAAGATATTGTTGTGTTATTTGTCGGTAGATTGACTTTTTCTGCAAAAGCTCATCCGGTACCCATGTACATCTCCCTAGAACGGGCGGCACAACAGACAAAAGCCAAAATCCACTTAATTCAAGCCGGTTGGATCGAAGATCCGAGAGAAGAACCCGACTTTAAAAAGAGCGCACAAATATTTTGTCCGTCGGTGAATGCTATTTTTTTAGATGGGAGACAGCCGGAAATTAGAATAAATATTTGGTCGGCGGCCGACATTTTCATTTCGCTTTCCGACAACATTCAAGAATCATTTGGACTGACACCAATAGAAGCCATGGCGAACGGACTGCCGGCCATAGTCTCCGATTGGAACGGATACAAAGAATCTGTACGCCACGAAATAGACGGCTTCCGCATTCCCACACTCATCCCGCCCCCGGAATCTTGTTTAGATTTAGCCCTAAATTATCTTGACGACAGCTTAAATTGGCCGACTTACATGGGTCACACTTCCCTCGCGACAGCAGTAGACATTGATGCTTGCACCCTGGCGTTGTGTGAATTAATTGAAAACCCCGAATTGAGAAAGCGGATGGGGGAAAATGCCCGACAAAGGGCGAGGGAAATTTATGATTGGAAAGTAGTAATTGCTGCTTACGAACAATTGTGGCGGGAATTAGCAGAAATTCGCCAGGGGGCACCGGAGTCAGCACCTTTAAAACCTGGGAAGCCGCCTTATCCCCTAGGCGACGATCCGTTTCGGGTATTGGCTAATTATGCGACTAGAAGTTTAAGCAATGAGATGATGCTGAGTCTGGGTGCGATCGCCACACCAGAACTTTTAAAGCAGGTACAGACAATTAGGTTTACCAGTTTTGGTGAGGATAGGAGAACATCTGTTAGCATTCAGATGGAGATATTGGAGACAATTAAGCAGGAAGGTGCGATCGGCGTGGGGGAACTTATCCGACGCTACGTTAAAAACGAGCAACAATTAGCCGACCTGTATCGGACTTTGCTTTATTTGGTGAAATTTGATATCTTAGTTATTAGTTGTTAAGCTGTCACGCATTTAAATTGCATATTCAGGGCGGGCGAGACGCCCACCCCACAAGAATTAGATTGTTTTTTGACATTCTATTTAAATGCACAACAGCTTAATACTCTGCGGACTCGGCGATTTTAATCGCTAGTACACAAAATTTCGTCCCTCTCTCTTGAGACTGAAGAAAAGAGGGGTCTGACTTTTGCCTCACCTTCGATAATTAATCCGTGTATTCGTGTCAAAATCCGTGTTCTTCCTTCTTAAAAAATCATGCTTAAAAAATCTGCACTCTTAGAGATAATTGCTGGTAAGAATCGCGGTTTGCTGGCTACCCCTAGCGACAAACAAGCGATTTTAAGCGCGATCGCCCAATTGGAAGATTACAACCCCACACCACGCCCTGTCGAAGCCGCAGAGCTTTTAAATGGTGATTGGCGGTTATTGTACACCACCAGCCGCGAACTGCTGAATCTTGACAGTTTTCCCTTGGTAAAATTGGGTCAAATTTATCAATCTATCCGCGTCAAAGAATCTAAAATTTACAACATTGGCGAACTTTACGGCTTGCCTTATTTGGAAGGAATTGTCAGTGTAGCAGCAAGATTTGAGCCAACTTCGGAACGGCGAGTGCAGGTGAAGTTTGAGCGGTCTATTGTAGGTTTAAGCAGGTTGATTGGCTATGAATATCCGGGGAAGTTTATCAATGAGATTGAGTCGGGTAAAAAGTTCGCTGCTGTAGATTTCTGGCTGGATACTCGCGAACAGCAGGGATGGCTGGATGTCACTTATTTGGATAAAGATTTGCGGATTGGACGGGGGAATAAAGACAGTGTTTTTGTATTGACAAAAGAGTGATTTTGTGATGTGTGATTAAGTGCGATCGCCCCTTAACTCATACTAAATTTATCTTTCCTTCATCCGCGTTTATCCGCGTTCATTTGCGGTTAAAAATCAAAAATATATCACTTTTGCAAACAATTCAACACTTACTAAAACCCTCAAATCCATAGCCGATAAAAGCTTCAGATAGGATAACCGTTAAAACTTAGCGTTAAGAATTGACAATTGACAATTCTTGTGATATGTGCTTGGATTTTAATGGAAAAGGCGTTAGTACATTCCCGCCAAGAAACTTACTAACGCCTTTTGTGTACTCCTTACGAATACAACACGATTATGCCACAAAACGGTTATCAACAGGGATTCACAGCGAATCCTGGGGCGATCGCGTACCAAAAACGCCTTTACCCTTGGGCGATTGCCAAACTCATGCCCAGTATGCAGCGGGCGATTGTGGGGCGATTTCGCAGTCGATCGGATGCTGACGGGCACTTGCTGTGTCTGCGTCAACTCATGCCTCAAGCAACACTTGTCGTAGTCTTTGACTTGCAACCAGACTTAGAAGTACCAATGGCGGCGCCCACAGCAATTCGATAAGCACAAGGATTGCGATCGCCATTTGTAGGGGCGGTGCCCCCGTGCCCGCCCCCTTCGTCTGACTGCAAGTCGATCTTTCTTGTATTTTCCTTCTTCCTTTTTAAGAATGACTCAGACTCGATAATTAATCCGTGTATCAGTGTAGTGCCTTCCTTCTTCCTTCGGCTATAAATAGCGACTTAAGTTAGGATAAAAATATCCTAAATTTGCTTTTAAATCATGACTTCTACAACTGCAAAATTCATCGTGTCTCAAGTGGGTGAAATTCCTCAATGG
Organism: Microcoleus sp. B4-C1; assembly: GCF_036705285.1. Lineage (NCBI taxonomy): Bacteria > Bacillati > Cyanobacteriota > Cyanophyceae > Oscillatoriales > Microcoleaceae > Microcoleus > Microcoleus sp. B4-C1. The sequence goes on from NZ_JAUBUC010000025.1 coordinate 36,449, forward strand.
CAAGTCGCGACATGGGAAGATTATGTAGCAGCCTGCGAAGATCCATCTTTGGAGGAAGCCAGAATATTTTTTTATGAAGGATATCTTTGGATAGACATGGGTAATGAAGGGCCTCAGCACGCCAGATTTAACAACCTCTTGACTCTGGTATTTTACGCCTGGTTTGTCAGCAAAGGAGGACAAGCTTTCGATGATTTGGGTGGATGTGTAATTGAGAAGCCAAAGGTAGGAGGAGGTGCGCCCGATCGCATTTTATATATTGGCGGAGAATTCATCCAGTGGCAAAAAGGGGAACCGCGCCGACTTAATCTAAATAAATCGCGAATTCCCGATTTAGTGATAGAAACTTCCGATACGACTTTGGCCAGCGATTTAGATGAAAAAAAGCGGTTGTATGCTGCTTTGGGAATTCCTGAGTATTGGGTAGTAGATATTAAGGGCGAGAGAGTTTTGGCATTTCGCTTGCAGGAAAACGGGAAATATCAGGAATGCGAGATTTCCGGTGCGCTTGAGGGATTGCCAATTGCTTTTCTATCGGATACTTTAAAACTTTTGGGTGAGGGAAATGGGACGGCGGCGATGTGGTTTGCTCAACAAATTGGGAGTTTGTAGAGAGGTTGGTGAAAAGTACGCGCGTGCATAGCTATCCCGTAGAGAATCGCCCTTAATTTTTTACACACTTATAGCCTCAATCATAACATATAATAAAAATATATCTGCCCTGTTAATCTGCCATGAATGTACAATCTGTTTCGCGTTATGTCGCACGTCACCCTGAAATTTTGCAAAGCGAACCAATTATCGCAGGAACCAGGACTTCCGTTCGGGCGATCGTGGAATTGTGGCGTTTGGGTATTACTCCTGAAGAAATCCCCATGCACTTACCTCACCTGAAATTAGCTCAAATTTTTGACGCGCTGAGCTTTTATTTGGATAACCAAGAAGAAATAAATACTTATATTGAGCGCAATCGAATTCCTGAAGAATTGATTCATCCTGCTGTTAAAGCTGCAATGAGAAAGCCGTGAAACTGTTTGCAACTATTTATACAGATGAAGATGTTTCAAGGCTTGTAGCTACTTTACTGCTGGCTAGAGGGTTCGATGTGACGACAACCAGCGAACAGGGAATGCTGAGTAAATCCGATAGCCAACAATTAGCTTACGCAGCATCTATTGAGCGATGTTTGCTCACCCATAATCGCGTAGACTTTGAGCGACTGCATCTAGATTATATGACAGAAGGAAAACAACATTCGGGGATTATTGTGATTCCTCAAAAGAACGCCTATGAGATTGCTCAACGGGTTGCCATTTTATTAAATACCCTAACGGCTGATGAAATTACTAATCAGCTTTTATATGTATAATACCAAATCCGAGTTAAAAACCCCGTTTATTTCTTAGTCCGCGGAGGCGGACTTCGTTTTTGTAGTAGCGGTTTCAACCGCCGAATGATAAAGGGGGTAGCTATTCCCAAGGGAAATCCGGTATCACCTCATCAATTTCAGCCATAATTTGCATTGTCTCTTTCAAAGCAACTACGACGCGCTGATAGTGCAACACCTCATCAAAAGATAAACTGCGATTTGCTTTTTTGCGGTCTTTAAGCCATTTATCCAATACTTGATATCCACCTATTTTAAACGCCCAAACTTCGGGGAAAATACCTTCAAAATATTGCTGTTTGTTAATATAAATCCGCTGTTCCGATTCATTGTAAGTAACTTGAGTAACAGCATTATCGCCGCTAACAGGATATTTAGTAATTACCTTATTTAATTTTTTCGATTTCATCAAGTGCAGTGCTACCAATTCCTCACCTTTTTTAGCGAGTGTTGTGAAAAGTTCATTGTCGGAAGTTAAGGGTAAGCGGGGAAAGTCTATTTTGAGGAATTCTGCATAACGCTGGCGGTAGGTAGGAATGTGAAAGACAGCATAGGCGTAATAAAAGATTGCTTCGGGAGTTGGTACATAGCCTAGTTTTTGACGAACTGCACTGAGAAAGTTTTGGGAGAAATTGGGAGTGCGATCGGTGAATAAATTACCCTGTTCGTTTTCGGTGTCAGGATAGAGGTAAAGGGGAAAAACTTGGTTTGCTTCCCGGCTGGTTGTCGAAATTACACAGTCATTTGCTGGAACATTTGCACACCAAATATGCTGAAAGCCTAGAGTAGCTTGTTGTCGCGGACACAGCAGCGAAAGGTTTTCTTTAGTTAAATGCTGTTGCAAAACAGTTCTAGGATAGTCCATCGCTACAGTGCTAAAGTAGCAAAAACGCCAATCAAAAGGACGATATAAGCAGTCGATTAGCCATTTTTCCCAGTTTTCATTTTGGCGAATTTGTTGTCGGGCAGTTTCTACATTCCAATCACGGTTATCTTTGAGATCGTATTTTTCCTCAATTTCCTTGTTGGATATTTTGATATTCCTGAAATCTTGTAACTTTTTCTTGATATCTTCCCTTTCAAACTCAATGGCAAAGTGATCGCGATGAGTTTGAAATCCCAGTGTATTAACTGGAAAAATTTCGGTCAACTTCCAACCGCTGTTATACTCGGTTCTTAAATCGACATTCTGTATAATGAATAAATATTCTGGTGACCGAGGCTCAACAGCCACCCATTCAGTTGTCTCGATATCTAACTGGTTGAGAATTTCATATTTAGAAGTTCGACTTCCCCATAACTCCGCATGATGAACTTTTGCCGGAGTAGACTTACCAGGTTCTTTGATAAAAATGCCAATACTGACTCCCTGCTGAATATCAAACACATTTTGGTCTGGCGAACCATCTGGAGAAACTTCTTTCTTTTTAGAATTACCGTGCAAATCTAAAACATAGATATCAGTGAAAGTCTGCATCAAATTTTGACGCATTCCCCGAAAAGTCGGGTTATCGAGATAACCGTGATTAGTCACAAAAGCCAAAACACCAAACCCCGTTTGACTAACTCGCCACTGTCCAAAACGAATAAATTTTACATAATCATCTTGCAGCCATTTAGAATTGCGCTCTTTCAGCGGTACACCGTCCACATAATAGTAATCTTTTACCAATCCTGCTATCCATTCACTCTTATTAGCAGAATGACCAGAATAAGGCGGATTTCCCAACACAACCATCACCGGGACATCCCGCTTAATTGCTGAAGCTTCATTAGCTTCTTGCGCCACAAATTGAGCAAAGAGAACCTCTGATTTTTTTAAAGCTTCATCTAATGTATTGGTGAGATAAACTCCTAAACGCTGCTTGCTGCTAAACTCATAGCCGAGATTTTGCAGTTGCAAACCGAGTTTAAGGTGTGCTATGGCATAGGGAGCCATTAACAACTCAAAACCAAATAATCGGTTTAATAAATTATCCTGTACATACTGATTCCAACTCCCAGATATTCCCATATCTGCCAAATTTTGATAAATGCGATCGACAACTCCGTAAAGAAAAGTACCCGTACCAGTTGCCGGATCTAGAATTTGAACTCGCGGCTGTTGCGTATCTGGATTTTTGCTATTATCTGCCAATCCTAGAGGTAGATTAAAACGGTTTTTCAGAATAGCATCGACAGAGCGAACAATATAGGAAACAACGGGTTCAGGAGTATAATAAACGCCGCGACTTTTCCGCAAAGCAGAATTATAAGCTGCCAGAAAGGTTTCGTAAAAATGAACAACTGGATCGGATTGCCGAGTGCGGCTACCAAAGTTTTCCAGAATAGCAGTCATGTCAACTCGCCCTAGTAGCTCGACTAAATCATCGATTGCCCAGTTAATTTTACCGAGTAAATCGGTCTCGATAATACTGTTAAATAATCGCCGCAAAAACGGATTAGTGGCTGGGATGTACGTGCCCGCTGTCCGGCGGTCAAAAAGTTGATTTCCGGGATTCTGAGCGTGACCAACTCGCGCGGCAAATAAACCATAGGAAATAGTTTGAGCGTACATATCTGCAAAAGCCGCATCATTGAGATCCGGCAGCAATATCTCATTAAATCCACGCTTGAGTTGATGTAATTCTCCGGTTTCAGTTTCGATTTGCAAAGCTGATTCTGTAGCGAGTAGAATTGATTTAGTTAAGCGCGCCATCTGCTTTGCCAAATCTTCAGGACTGTTAATGGCTGCACCGGCGTAATTAAGAAATCCCTCGATTAATTCAAGAGTTTTGTCAGAATTGCAGAGAGTAATTTCGTTGCCTGTTCTTTCGGCTAAAACGGCGGTCAATCTGACTTTCCCCTCAACATACCAGCGAAACTCTAGATAATTGGTGAGAATTAAATTTCCGTTTAACGATTCTCGATATCGCTGCAACTGTTCGGTTTTTTCAACAGGATTCAAATCTAAGCCGACATCCTTAGCTTCCACATAACCGACGAGTAAATCCCTGCGCCTGACAGTAAAATCTGGAACACCAGCTTTATTACCTTTTTCTTCTATGATTGCTACCAAACTAGCCGCCGGATTATCGAGTAAATTCTTGATACTTGGGTAATGGGTGCGCTCGCTTCCCCGCTGGAGATTGCTCTGAATTGACTGGATGTAGGTATCAAAACGCATTGGCTTCGCCGTTAACGGTATGAATCATTATATAATGGTAAGTGTAGGGCGATCGCACTCTCCCCCAAAAATGCGATCAAAATTATCTGCGTCCATCTGCGTCATCAGCCTCAATCTGCGGTCAAAAAAAAGATTAATCGCCTCGCTTACCAGCCTAAAAAATATAAAATATAAAATCATAAAAAAATGCTCCGACTATCCCAAACCCAACTCAAAATCCTCGAAGAATGCCCCCGCAAATTCCAACACAGCTACCTCGAACTACTCGCCACCACCGCCTCCCCAGAACACAAAGAAAAACTCACCTGGGGAAGCCACTTTCACCTATTAATGCAGCAGCGAGAACTCGGACTTCCCATTGAATTCATCATCCAACAAGACCCCGAACTGGGACGCTGTGTGGCAGCATTTATCAACACCGCACCCGAACTTTTCGCCAATTCAGAAAATAGCGATAGAATTTTCCGCCAAGCCGAACACCCCCGCACCCTAATTTTCCAAGACTACCTATTCACCGTTATCTATGACTTGCTAATAGCCGAACCAAACGCCGCCCAAATTCTCGACTGGAAAACCTATCCCCGCCCTCAAAAATCAAAATGGATAGCCGAAAGTTGGCAAACTCGCCTCTATTTATACGTCTTAGTAGAAACCAGCGACTATTCCCCCGAACAAGTTTCCATGACATACTGGTTTGTACAATTGCAAGGAGAAGAACCGCCGCAAAAACTCACATTTTATTACAACCAAACAGAACACGATCGCACAAAACAAGATTTAACCCACCTATTGCAGCAGCTAACCGACTGGCGACAGCGCTATACCGAAGGTGGCGAATTTTTACCCCAAGTAGAAATTAGTTCCAATCTTTGCGATTCCTGTCAATTTGCCACTCGGTGCAACCGCACACCTGACACAAAAACTCCCTCACCAGATATTCTCGCAGAAACTCCCACAGATTGGCTGCCAAATCTTGCTATAATCGATGAAATATTTATTTAATTCAAATCTTGTACTATGCAACTATTAGTCGCCCGGTGGGGGCGGGTTTATAGATATTGTGGATGTGAATGAAAGATTATTGGTGAACCCGCCCCTACAGGAATTAATGAAATAACTTATGACACAACTACTTCAAAATTTGCAAACTCAACTCCTATCCCAGCCCCCAGATTGGCTGATCCAAGCTGTCAGGAACCACGCACCCGAACTCCCCGGAAACTATGCCGCCGCACTTCTCTGGTATAGAGGAATTCACAACCCCGAACAAATACCCGGTTTCTTAAATCCCCAACTTTATCAACCCGCAAGTCCCTTTGAGTTCGGACTAGAAATGAACTGGGCGATAGAAAGAATCCAGCAAGCACGAAACAGCGCAGAAAAAGTCGCAATTTGGGGAGACTTCGACGCCGACGGCATTACCTCAACCTCGGTACTTTGGGATGGACTGGGAGAATTTTTTACTCAAAACGACCAACTAACTTATTACATTCCCAACCGCTTAACCGAATCTCACGGACTCAATATCACAGGAATAGATGCCTTAGCAAAATCGGGAATTAGCTTAATTATTACCTGCGATACCGGCAGTACAAACATCGCTGAAATCGAATATGCGACTAGCTTAAACATCGATACAATTATTACCGACCATCATACATTACCAGACGATCGCCCGCCAGCTACAGCCATTATCAATCCCCGCTACTTTCCCCCAAACCACCAACTATTTAACCTTTCAGGAGTGGGAGTAGCTTACAAATTAGTTGAAGCATTATATCACACATTACCAGATATTCCACAGCGCCCGATCGCAGATTTATTAGAATTAGTAGCGATCGGCTTAATTGCCGATTTAGTCCAACTTACAGGAGACAGCCGCTACCTAGCACAAATCGGCATCCAACAACTGCAAAAACAAATTGCAAATCCCACCCGCCCAGGAGTTGCAAAATTGCTCGAACTGTGCAAAAGATCGGGCGATCGCCCAACCGACATTTCCTTCGGCCTCGGCCCCCGAATCAACGCCGTCAGCCGCATTCAAGGTGACGCCAGCTTCTGCGTAGAACTCCTCACCAGCCGCGACAAAAAACGCTGCGAAGAACTAGCAAATTTAACCGAAATTGCCAACTCCCGGCGCAAATCTTTACAAAAAGATGTTGCCAAAGATGCCGCCAACAAACTAGCCAAACTCGACCTTTCAACTACTAGCGTCATAGTCCTCAGCGACCCCCAATGGCCCGTAGGAGTATTAGGATTAGTAGCGGGACAAATCGCCCAAGAATACGGCCGTCCCGTGGTTTTATTCTGCACAGAAGGAAGCGAAGAAATTAACGAAAATTCCCCTGAAACACAATTTACCTCTTTCTTAGATTCAGAATCACCAACACTTTCCCCATCCAAAATTGCCCGGGGTTCGGCGCGTTCCGCCAATCAAATCGACCTTTACCAATTAGTCAAAGATCAAGCGCATTTATTGCACAGATTTGGCGGTCATCCTTTCGCTGCCGGATTGAGTCTCCCAGTTGAAAATATCCCCCTATTTACCGATGCGGTAAATCAGCAACTGCGGCAACAATACAGCACAGATAGTTTAACAGCGACCCCCGTTCAAGCCGACCTAAAAATTACCGTCTCCGAATTAGGCAAGGACTTATTTCAAGAACTAAAATTGCTCGAACCCTGCGGTATGGGAAACCCCGCACCCAAATTGCTGATTGAAAACTGCTGGTTTGAAAATCTCTGGAATCAAAAAATTAAGGATTTGAAAGGGCAAAAAGTAGAATATCTTAAAACAGAATTTACAATTAGGGATGAATCTACCGATATGGGATTTCCCGGCATTTGGTGGGGACACAATCAAAATGAAGTTCCCCAAGGCCGCTGCGATGTCACCGTTGAACTCGATTTTAATACTTACAAATCGCGGTATGAAGTGCGCCTCATAGCAGTGCGGGAACGCACGGAAGACAACCCAATAAATTCCCCGACTCAAATAGATTGGATTGTAGACTGGCGCAATAGAAATAACGATGAAGAGTTATTAGGCGCTAGCACAAACTTAGAATCTCAAATGCCGATCGACAATCTAGTTTACAATTCCGAAATGGTCGATCGCGAAAACTCGATCGTCCTCAAAGAATGCCCCGCAAGCTGGGACGAACTGCGGATCTGGTTTCGGCAAGCACAGCACACTCAGAAAAAACTCGCGATCGCCTATACTTTACCTCCACTCGTACCCCCACAGCAAATCTGCCAACAGCTAATCGGCATCGCCAAATACCTCAGCCGCACCAACAAACCCGTCACCAGACAACAACTCCGCCAAAAACTCGGCATCAGCGACACATCCCTGCAACTGGGGTTCAAAACCCTAACATATCTCGGTTTTAAAATCAATTATCGCGATCGAGCTTTCCACATCGCCAGACAACCCGAAACCGCACGGCGTGAAGACGCGCCAGAGGAAATCCCCAAACCCTTATTAGATAGCCAATCCATTCAATTCTCAGTGCCAAATTCCCCGATTGCCGCGCGTTTTGCAGCGCAATTCCTAGCAGCAGTCTCCGAAGAACAATTCCGGCGGAAATATTTCTGTGAAGTACCCCTTTCCACCATTGTGTCGATCGCGCGAGAAACCGTTTTCCAAGAAGATTCTACAGCAATTCCCTTCTAACTGATATCTGCCAACATTTTCAGTAACAGGCAAGATGCCTGTTCCACTTATGAGTTGACTTTTTTGGTGGGGCGAACAGGCGAAACCCCAGGTGGGGCGGGCTTCTAAGCTGTACAGAATTTAAATTTTATATGTCAATTCCCTATTCCCCATTAGCAAGAATCCTCTGGGCCTCTTCCTCTCTCCTTCTCTCCCCCTCTCCCCCTCTCCCCCTCTCTCCCTGGCAGGGCCTATTCCTGACACGGAGGCAACATCTCAGTTCTAAGAAATATCTTAGTTCTGAATTCATCCCGATAAAATAAGGCATAGGGCAATGGGAGTTATCCGTTGCGAGTCAGACCCAAAACTCATAACTCCTAACTCACAAGCCAAAACCCCAAACTCCCCACCGCCAAACTCGATCGCCCATCTCCAATTTAAAACCCCTATGCTTCTCTGTCCCCGCTGCCAATTTGAAAATCCCAATCCAAACAAGTTTTGTCAACAATGCGGAAATTCCCTAATTTACAAACCTTGCCACGAATGCGGTGCCCAAGTCGCTTTTAGCGCCGCATTATGTCAGAATTGCGGCGTCGCAACAGGTCAAGTGTGGCGGGCGATTATCTGCGGTCGATCGAATTTTCCAGCAGTCGAACCAGACGAGTCAACCATACCCCCAGCCGAATTTCCCCAAAAATCAGACATCGTTCCACAAACCGCATCGCCCCAAAACTCTGCTGAACCAATCACAGACAGCATTCAAACAGAAATAACCACCCCAACCGAACCCCCAACAGCAGTCGAATCAACTTCTCCACTGACCGAAGTCGCCGAATTCAGCAGCCCAGAAATAGACGCTGTGGTAGCCGTGGGGGCGATCGTACCAGCATCCTTTCAAACAACAGAAAAAAGCTCTACTACAGCACCAGAGCGCGAAATAACCGCATCTGAGCCGAATTTTACAACCGCACCACAGCCTAAACAAATCCAGGAAGCAACAGAGAACTCCGACAGCCCAAACATCGCTGACATCTCCCCCCCATCTCCAGAATTCCCCGTCCCCAATTCAGAATATTTAATCCCTTCCCAGCCAGCAGGAGCTTATTTAGACACTCAGCAGCGCTACCAACTCCTAGAAACCGTGCCGCCGAGAAAACGCTCAGACACAGTAGCAGTAACAGTCTTGGACTGTCAGCCGCTGGAAATGTCACCCCTCAAAGCCATGCTAGCAGCCAACTCTGCCAGCGTCGCCAGACGAACCTCCCCCTACACCGCAGCAATCAAAGGCGGAGAAAATTCAACCAATCCCGCCTTAGCAGAGCTTTGCCAAGGCATAGCTGAACCTTATCTGGCACTCCGGTGGCAATTCTCTCAAAACCTGCCAGTCATTCACGATAGCTGGTCAGACAACGAACAGGCAGTGCTGCTGCTAGAAGACTGTTCCCAATGGCCGCTGCTGGTAGAACGCTGGAGTCAACCCGAAACTTCCACCCAGCAAATTTTATACTGGCTGCACGAAATGACAGAACTGTGGGCTGCCCTAGAACCCTGGCGCTGTCGGCAAAGCTTGTTGGAACTGACAAATTTGCGAGTCAACCCCGACTCTTCCTTTTCCTTGGCTTCTTTACGGCTGCAATACCTCTATCCCGAACCCGCCGGCTCAAACCTGCAACTGGTAGATTTGGGGCAACTGTGGCAGGTGATATTTAGCCAGTCCGATCATCGCACTCAGTTTGGCGCATTGCTCGAACTCCTGCAACAAATGTACAGAGGCGAGATTAACACAATAGAAGAATTGCGATCGCGCCTAGAAACAGTTCCCCTCGAACTCCAACCCGCACCTTCACCAAGCTCAACCCCGACACGCAGGCATTACCGCAGCCCCGACGAGTCGCCCGCCGACGTTGGCGAGGTCTTAACCCAGCCCATGCCACTCCAGATTTACAGCTTAGAAGACGCAGGCCTCACCGATGTGGGCCGCACGCGCGACCACAACGAAGACTTCTTCAGCATCTGGACTCAGCTCAACAAACTCGAAAGCTGCTTCGGTCGCATCTTTCAAACCAAAGGGCTTTACATTCTCTGCGACGGCATGGGCGGACACGACAGCGGAGAAGTAGCTAGCCAACTAGCGGCTGAAACCCTCAGAGAATTCTTTCAAACCTGTTGGGAAAATCAACTACCTCCGGCAGACACTATCCGCGAGGGAGTCCTGCTAGCCAACAAAGCCATCTTTGAAATCAATCAAAAAGACGGACGCTCCGGCAGCGCCCGCATGGGTACAACTCTAGTCGCAGTCTTAGTTCAAGACACCCAATTCGCCGTTGCCCACGTCGGCGACAGCCGCCTCTACCGACTGAGAAAGGGACAAACCCTAGAAAAAATCACCTCAGACCACGAAGTGGGGCAGCGCGAAATTAAGCGCGGAGTTGACCCGGAAACTGCTTATGCCCGTCCCGACGCCTATCAACTAACTCAAGCCATCGGCCCGCGAGACAGTAATTTTCTCAAGCCAGAGGTGCAGTTTTTAGACTTGTGCGAAGATACTTTGTTGATTTTGGCTTCCGACGGCCTGACAGATAATGATTTGTTGGAAACTCACTGGCAAAACACTCTCGAACCCCTTTTCAATCCCCAAGCCAATCTCGACGAGGGAGTTGCTCAGTTGATTGAACTGGGCAACAAACGCAACGGTCACGACAATATCACGGCAATTATCATTCGGGCGCAGGTAGGCGCATTTCGATTTTAGAATTTAGATGCTGCCAACTTTTTCAAAGGTGGCGTCTTTCCGCCGTGACGGCCTGGGTTAAACCTGCAATTGTTGCATAGAAAAAAAACAGCTTCTGTCGTTTCCGGGCAAAGCTTTACTTCTCGCTCTGTTCTGAGGTATCCGGTGTTAAAATAGCTTCGGTTTGAGTTATCAAAAAATGATTACAGACTCATACAATCTCCAAAAAGCTGTGGAGGACTAACCATTTATCAGTAGCTTTAATTGGGAGACTATGTTCAGGAAATCTACCGAATAAAGTTGCTTGATAGTAAGTGGATTCATCATAGTTGAAAGAGCTTTAACTTACAAAAATAGTTAGTCTAATGAAAAAAAATCAACTACAATGAAGTGAGTCAATCGATTTTAGATTTTAGATTTTAGATTTTAGAATTGAAGCATTGACCCCACGCATAAATTCGGGGGGCAAGTTTCATCTGATACAGGTTTTTTATTTCTGGACGGATGAATCACGTGGCGGGTATCCTGAATTCTTTCGGTCAGCAGGCGGGCTGATGCGAAATCTGTTTTATACTCGATCGCTCTTGGGGCAATTTGGGCCTAGGCAGGAAGTGCCCGCGCTACCTATAGATGTGGGGGTAAATCACAACCTGCTGCTCCAGCAAATTTACGTAAAAGTTTAGCGATTGTTTACCTACTTTTTATAGTTTCAATTTTTAAATCGATCGACTGTGTTTTAAGGAGCGATCGACCCCTCAGAAATTTTACGGATAATTGTTCCCAAAAAACTATTTATAAATTCATGGTTTATGAAATCTTTAATCATAATCAGGATATTATAAAGTTTTCCTGAAACTAACCTGTGAAGCTCATAATTAATTTTTAATTTCTAATTTTTCAAAGCCCTACGCCCCAAATCTGTAAATTCCCGCCCACTCTCACTGCCACATCAGGGAGTTCAACCACATCAATCGAAAATGCTGCTGACTCTTTTAGATCCAGAAAAACAAACCCCCCTGCAACAGTGGAGTTTCCAGAGCGAATCCATTATTCGCATTGGCCGCTCTCCAGACAATCACGTTGTGATCCCCAATGCTCTAGTGTCGCGGCAGCATCTGGAATTGCAAAGAGTTAATAACGGGAGATCCAGTCAGTGGTACTTAGTCAATTCGGGGACAAATGGCACTTTGGTTAACGGTATTCTCATGTCTCAGGGTTGGATATCCGACGGTGCCCTGATCCAGTTGGCGCGGGGCGGCCCAATTCTGCATTTCCAAGTGATTACTATTGAACTCGGGGGCAAGATTGAGGCGAACCCCAACGTCAATCTTGTGCCACCAAGGTGTACCCACGTGGGAAACCCGCCGGGGAATTTATTCTGCATCCACTGCGGCGAACCGATTAAAGTCGATCGCACGGTGCGTCACTACCAAGTGCTAAGAACTTTGGGCCAAGGCGGTATGGGGACAACGACTTTAGCCTGGGATCGAGAGAAAGCGAAAGCTCAACAACCCGGAAGTTCCCCCGCCGCTTCTCTGGTAGTCCTCAAGGAAATGAATGCTGATATGGCTCAAATCGCCAAAGCTCAAGAACTGTTTGAACGTGAAGCTAAAACTCTCAAGGCCCTCCACCATCGGGGAATTCCTCAGTTTTTTGACTTTTTTGTGGAAGGGGGTAAAAAATACTTGGTGATGGAAATGCTCCACGGCGAGGATTTAGAAAAACGCATCTACAACCGCGGCCCTGTTGCTCCCCAACAAGCAATAGAGTGGATGATCCAAACCTGTGAGGTTTTGGACTACATTCACTCTCAAAAACCCCCGATCGTCCATCGGGATATTAAACCTGCTAATTTGCTGGTGCGCCACCGCGACAATTGCATTACAGTGCTGGATTTTGGCGCCGTTAAAGAAATCGGCACTCCTCCGGGCACTCGCATCGGCGTTGAAGGCTACACCGCACCAGAACAAGACCGGGGACAGCCTCTCCCTCAGTCGGATTTATATGCTATTGGGCCTACTTTAATTTTTTTGCTAACGGCCCAAAGCCCTCAAAACTTTTACGGGAAAATAGCTGGAGGTTACGGCTTTAAGCTCGAAAATATTCCGACGATCGCTCCCAAGCTGCGGGACACCATTTTGCGAACCACGGCAGCTAAGCCTGGGGATCGCTTTCAAACTGCTCAACAATTAGCTCGAGCTTTAGCAGCTTCCCTTTAATAGAAGTCAGAAGTCAGAAGTCATTAGTCATTGGTCATTAGTCATTAGTCATTAGTCATTAGGAACAGAGCAAAGGGAAGAGGGAAGAGGGAAGAATTTAGCAACGGAAATTTATGAAAGAAAATTTACCCGATCGCCTCAAAATTTCTCTCCGACACCCCAGTCCTCCGTCTCCTCTGTTATTCTTCGTCCCAAGCTTCTACAGCTATCAATTCGCTCACGGGGTCTTGCATAGAAAAATCAAACTCTAGCAATTGCTGTTTCCAGTACGGCCATTCGTCGCCGTAAAGCAGAGCAATTTTCCAAATACTGTCTGTGGGCTTGATAATGTCAGACGTGACGAGAGAATGCACCTGACGCTGGAACTTAACCATCGGCTGTATCACCTTCTGGCTCATAATACCTCTTGAATTGTTTAAATCTTGTGTAATTACCACTTCCCAGCGCACACTCTTTATCGCAGTTTCGCCAAGAACAGTCTAGCCAAGATACGTGTAGATTTTAGTCGGGAAGCTACATATTCAACTTGTATCTCAACACTGTTCGTTTTGACAAGGCCCTATAAGCAAGACTGAATAGTCAAGACCGACTTCAAAGAATTAATCATCTGTGAAATGTCGCACTGTATGCTGTCGATCGGCAGTGGAAGGTTTGCCGCCTCAATTGTTTCCACATAGTAGTAGATGCAAGGGCTGCGCTCGGCTTGTTCTGGAAAAGGCTGAGTTTGCGTAGGAGAAACTGCAACTACTGCGCTTTCGCTGCTACAGCGTAATTTCCGCTTTCCTGCGGGTAAACCACACCTGTTTCACCTTCGACGCTGGGTTCGCTGTGAGAGTGGGATGTGAACTACATAAACCGATTATAACTCTACTGACCGCAAAAGCGATCGAAAATTGTTGGATACTGTTGATCGCCACCCCTAAATGTCGATCGAACATTCAAAGGCGACAGCACAGCGGGCGTACCAGCAAGTTCCAAACCCATCGTCCGTCCTGATTGAGTCCATCTAAAATCTCAAATCTCAAATCTAAAATTGTATGACTTGGACAAGGCGACACATTCTCACTCTGGCTGATTTTACCTCGGACGAATACGATACGGTGCTGCAAACAGCAGCCAGTTTTCGGGATGTGCTCGGCCGCCGCACGAAGAAAGTGCCGGCCCTGCAGGGTCAAGTGGTCGCGAATTTGTTTTTTGAACCTTCTACCCGGACTCGCAATAGTTTTGAGTTGGCGGCGAAACGGCTGTCAGCGGATACGCTGAATTTTACCCCTGGAAGTTCTTCTCTAACGAAGGGGGAGACTATTCTGGATACGGCTAAGACTTATCTGGCGATGGGAACGGATTTGATGGTAATCCGGCACGAACAAGCTGGAGTTCCCAGCACGATTGCTTCGGAAATGGATCGCTTGGGGTCAAGAGTCAGCGTTCTCAATGCTGGAGACGGCCAGCACGAACACCCATCGCAAGGTTTGCTAGACTTATTTACTATTTGTGTTCTGTTAGATAACGAAAATCCGCGGCTGGAACTTTTAGCGGGCAAAAAAATTGCTGTGGTGGGCGATATCTTGCATTCGCGGGTGGCTAGGTCTAATATTTGGAGTTTAACGGCTTCTGGGGCAGAGGTTCATTTGGCCGGGCCGCCGACTTTGCTGCCGCTGTTGTTTGCTGAGTGTGGCGATGGTAGGAAAGGCAAGTTATTTTTGCACTGGCAGCTTGAACCTGCTTTGGCCGATGCTGATTTTGTGATGACTTTGCGGCTGCAAAAGGAACGGATGAGCGACCATTTGCTGCCGAGTTTACGAGAGTACCATTCTTTGTACGGGATTACGCGCGATCGACTGAAACTCTGCAAGCCGGATGTGAAAGTGTTGCACCCAGGCCCGGTTAACCGTGGCGTAGAAATTAGTTCGGATTTGATGGACGATGCCCAGTTTAGCCTGATTTCTCAGCAAGTTACCAGTGGCGTGGCGGTGCGGATGGCATTACTTTATCTAATCGGTGGCGGTAAAGTTTAGGCTATTAGTTGTTAGTCAATCGATTTTAGATTTTGGATTTTGGATTTTCGATTGACTTGCGCGAGATAAATGCTCTTTCTTGAGGATTTTCGATTTTCGATTTTGGATTGATTCCACGGATAAATCCGGGGGCTTGATACCACCTTTGAAATTCGTGGTCATGAATTTCGGATATTCCATGATTTTCAGGATCGATCGCCTCTTTACAATAATCGTTACCCAGTATGGCCGGGTAACGATTAAAACTCTTTCTAGAAATGTCAAGTGCTCTAGTTAAGAGTTAGGAAAGCCAGGACGCAGATACCCAGCCGCCACCTTTGACTTGTGCCCAGCCGTTTTTGTAACGACCGGTTAATTTTACGTGGTCTCCACGATATAACTTGCCGATTACATGAGAACAGCTACTGGGGCGGTTGCGGATATTCAGTCGGCCCCCATTGGTGACAACTTTGGCGTAGTTGTGATGACCGTGATGGGCGCGATGGCCACAGTGTTTGCGGTAGCAACCTGCTGCCTGGGCTTCGCCACCGACACTCAGAACAGATAGGGCTACTGCCATACCTGCAACGCCTATCCATGCAGAATTAGGAATTTTCAAGCCCAGTTGGTCTAACGACTTGACTTGGAGTTCGGACTCTGGAGATTCATAAGCAACAAAAGAGTGGCTCAATGCTAGTGCTTCCATAGTTTCCTCGTGATTGTTGTTAACCTTTATTGGTGCAGACTCAGGTCAAAACCTCAATTAACAGCCCAAATTATTAACTTATGTTTCATAAAAGCCACAAAAGGGCGTTAAGGTCTTGCTGTTGCCGAGTATTGGCTAATTTTCCTGAACCCTGCACAGGTATATCATGTCATTGATGTAGCTTTCCGGAACAAAAAAATAAATAAAGTTTACATCGACTGCTCAAAATTTTGCAGACGCGGATCGGAACTCCGGGCTCAATTAAACTTAACTGTTTCATTCAAAAGGGAACGAAGTTATCGATTGGGGTTGGAAATTGCTTGTACTGAGTTGCGAATGACACTACTTATTTTGGTGCTGATTTATTGAATTGCTACAGCAATATCGGCAGTTAATTCGATCGAACAAGCATCCGGCTCGTCTTCAATCACGATATTAATTTGTTTCGGGCCAGTCATAGTGTAGCCGATCGCACTGGTGCAGAAGTTCGGGGCGATGGCGTCGGGCCCTCGCCCGTGCTACAAGATGGGTCTCAAGATTAGTCGCCCTATGTCCCCGACAAGAATGCAAGACAAATCCATCGCGACTTGATTTGTGTCAAGATCAATTAACTTCTCCAGCACCAATTCTTTCGCAATGAACTCCTTCGCTGCACTTTCGATCGGCACAATTCCTCAACGCCATGAATCAGACAGCTTCGCCATTACCTTAGCGCCGTTGTCTGTAGAGGAAATATACGCTTTGGCAGATGACCCCGCGAACGGAGCGGTGGTAATGATGAGCGGTACAGTCCGCAACCAAACTGACGGTCAAGCTGTAGTTTCCCTAGAATATCAAGCCTACGAACCGATGGCCGTGAGAGTATTCCAGCAAATTGCTACTGAAATCCGCCGCCAGTGGGCCGATGTCAATCGGGTCGCCATTCACCACCGCGTCGGACACTTGCAGGTAGGCGAAATCAGCGTACTGGTGGCTGTTGGCTGTCCCCACCGGGACTCGGCCTTTGCAGCTTGCCAGTACGCCATAGATACGCTCAAACACAATGTACCGATTTGGAAAAAGGAACATTGGGCCGACGGTTCTAGCAGTTGGGTTAGTATTGGAGCGTGCGAGGTTGTCGGGCATTAGTCAATCGATTTGAGATTTGAGATAGAAGAGGGGAACTTGTTACGATCTCCTAACGTCAAAAAGTGTGGAATGTTCGATGAGCCAATTCCACCGATGAGCGACTTTATTTCCGTGTCCTGGTCTGCGGTTGTGGCGACCGTTCAAAGAGTGCAATTGCCAGCCGAAAAACTCTCTAATTATGACTTGGTGTTGCGGTGTCAGGAAGGAAATCGACCTGAGACCACGGCCTTTTCAGAACTGTTGAAGCGGTATCAGTCCCACGTAGACAGGGTTCTCTATCACTTGGCCCCTGACTGGCAAGACCGAGCAGACTTGGCTCAGGAAGTGTGGATTCGGGTCTACCGCAATATTAACCGCTTGCAAGAGCCTGTTAAATTTCGGGGCTGGCTGAGCCGCATCGCCACTAATTTGTTTTACGATGAGTTGCGGAAGCGCAAACGGGTGCGAACTCCGCTGTCGCTCGACGTACCTCGTACTCTGGAAGATGGCGAGGTTGATTGGGAAATTCCGGCAGACAGTCCGGGGCCTGATGAAGATTTGACGACGAGAGAATTTTACGACCAGTTGCGGGTGGCGATCGCAGATTTGCCGGAAGTCTTCCGCACTACCATTGTTTTGAGAGAAATAGAAGGTTTAGCCTATGAGGAAATAGCCGAAATGACCGGAGTTTCTCTGGGAACTGTCAAGTCGAGAATTGCTAGAGCTCGCCAAAGATTGCAGTTGGAATTGCAAAAATATCTTGATGGTAATTAGCAAGAGTAATTTCAGAGGCGGGTTAAGAAGATTTGATGAAGTTTGCTGTGACATCAAAACTTCTATTTTAAAATATAAATAAGCAGTAAATCATTCTAATAGCGAGTGCGTGATTCCCCAATTAGAGCAAGTGTGAAATATGAAGGGTAACTTTGAATCCGATAAAAATCAAAATCAGCAAGGCGTCGGGGATTCACTCGCCCAAAATCAAGTTAACAACAATTATGCCCAGGGCAATGTAACTACTATGATGCGCGATCGCTTTGAATTGCTAAGTGCCTACCTCGACGGTGAAGTGACGGCGACAGAACGCCGGCAAGTTGAGGAGTGGCTGACAAATGACCCCACTACGAAGCGTTTGTACTCGCGACTGCTGATGATGCAGCAGAGCTTTCAGGCAATGCCGGTGCCTGCTGCACAACAATCTGCACAGGAGTTGGCGACGAAGGTTTTGCAGCGGGTGGAACGCAAGCCGAAACAAACTTGGATTTTGGGTGGAGGTGCGATCGCAGCTTTGTTGGTTGCGGTGGTGTCCGGTGTCGGTGGCGGCCGCCAATTGTTTGCTCCTCAGTTTGCTCGATCGCCCGTTCCTGCTGAATCTGACGGTTTGATGATGGCTTTAAACGAGCCTCTGGTGGAGATGGTTAATCCCAATGATTTGATGCTTGGGGTGAATGCACCGATCGTGGATATTCCCAAAGTTGGTGTAGCAACCCCTCAAAAGTAATTGCTAAAGGCGCAGTAGGATTTCTGTTTTGAGCAATAACGAAAGTTGCTAAGCTCCCTAAAAAAGGGGGCTTTTTGCTGTTTTTCCCAGTTTTTTAAGGTGATATATCCGTTGACATTTTCCCGCCTTTGAATGACGAATTGTGGGGCGATCGCATCTTAATATGCGAGTAGGTAGCGAGTGGAATTAGAGCGGGCGATTCCCTACGGGATAGCTTCGCTTCACGCACTTGTCATCGGTTTTTTGCAGATGTGCGATCGGCAACAGCAATGCCTCCTCAATTTCCTGCCGCACAGCAGGAGATACATTAGAAGCGCTATTGAGGCAATATACCAGCAATTTCACTCGTCATCATCAGAAAATAGAGAAGGTAAATCCCGTTCTCCCCTCACGATCCGAACAATTTCAATTAAGTTGTCCAGTGCCCGATAAAGAATTATGTAACCCCTGATAGGAATTCCCCGCACAGAAGGAGCTAGTTCTTCGTAACTGCGCCCTATATTGGGGAACTTAACTAAATTACGACACTTTTTATCAAAGTCTTCAACAAATTGTTCACCTGCATCTATATTCCTAGTTGCAAAGTAATCGGTAATTTCATTGAGATCGCGACTGGCTTCAGGGGAAATAATGTAGCGGCTCATTGTTGATTTTCCCGCATTTTGCGAAATTTTTCCCGCAATCTAGCTATAACTATCTCCCCATCAATTCCTTCGCCGCGTTCAAGCTGAGCTAGTCCGGCCGCTACTTTTGGACGAGTTTCATCGACCCATTCTTGATAACGATCGCTCTGTTGCCGATCGCTTCTGTCTGCGAGTAGTTCCAAGGCCGCAGCAATTACCTCATCCACCGAAGAATACTTGCCACTTTTGACTTGGGCTTCAATGAATTTATTATGGTCAGGTTTTAGAGTAATGTTCATACGCTTTACTTCTAATAACTTTTAGCCATTATATCATTTCCAGTGGCTCTCTCCGTGTAAAGGCGAAGGGGAGGGCGAGGGCGATCAATTAAACTCGATCGCACTTGTCACCGATTTTTTGGATATTTGCGATCGGCAACAGCAATGTCTCCTCAATTTCCTGCCGCACAGCAGGAGATACATTACAACCACTATTGAGGCAATCTACCAGCAATTTATTAGCATCGTAATACTTCCTTAGCAATGAATTTTGTTGTTCGCTAAATTGCCAATCGTGACCTATATTGCGATATTTAATCATCACAGTTCTTAATTGCTGAGTCCAATCTTTACCTTTAGCATTCCACCACTCGCGCTCGCTTCTCCACCACTCCTGTACTCTGTTTGTATATGCTGAATCATATAGTTGGTCTCTGAGTTGTTGCAGAGATTGCTTCAATTCTGGTTCCAGATTTAAATTGAGAGTAAAGGCGAGGATAGAGAGAAGATTGCGACCTGAGCCTGCAGCATAAGTATAGGGAATATTAAGGTCAATTGCATAGACCATTGCAACATCAAGAACCATATCAGTAGCCAAGTCAGAGTGGCGTTCAGTAGCCAAGCCAGAGTCACGTTCATTGTCATAATAAGAAGTAAAGTCCAAGAAAAAAAGTTCAAGGGGTGGTTTAAAGGTAGGGTCAATGGCATAACCAAGAATACGGATCAAATTTAAGTCAAAATTTAAGTTAGAACGAGGGTTACTAACGCGCTCTACCTCTCGACCCAGATAAAAAGCGCGGATAGCTGATGGTTTATAAGGAGCCTTAATGGAAAAAGATTTATTTTTTACCCACATTAGGAACTGCTGCAACTGCTCATCCTCAGCGACCAGCTCATCAACTTGCTGTTTGATTAACATCAACAACTCATCAGCTTTTTGCAACATCCCAACTGCTAATAACAATACTTCTCGCCAACGCTTCTCGGTCAGGTGGCTGACCAGTTTCTCCAAAGCTTGTGGATCGGAATTGTTAACTATTTCTCTAGCCTTAAAATACTCTTGGAATGTTAGATGAGAAAACGAATAAATCCCTCTTGCCCTCTCCACTAATAAGCCATGTTGTGCCTCGATCGCCTTCAGGACAACCTCACTATGGTTCTCCAACTGAACGGGGTCAGTTCTGCCATCGGGCAAGTTAGCTAGATAGTCGGCAATCAATTGCTGAACAGAGTTTTTTTCAAAAAAGTAATCGCCCTGCTCAAAAGTAATAGCTGCCACAAAAGCCAGTAAATGTTGCTTGTGGGAAAAATTTAAATTGCGATAAACTTCATCCCGTTGAATGCCTCTGGTTTCATCCCATTTTCTGAGCAAAATTTCCAGTCCTTCCTCATACAACTTGGCTCTGTTGGAGGGAAAATCTGCTTTGGCTTGGAATACTAAACAAGTCAGATTTAACAATATAGGCGTTACTGCCAGTTCTCGGATTTGCTGATTTTTTTGCAGTTTTAGCTTCTCTACAAATTGAGATGCTAAAGCTTTCCCTGCCTCCAGATTATGGGAAAAAGCCACAAACCAATTGAGCGCAAAGGCAGCGATTTGTTTGTTATTAAAATCGGCTACCTCAACACAGGTAAAGGCTTCGTCGTGGAATCGGTACTTAGCAGCGGCAATTCGACAGGTAATTATAAACTGATTGTTGTAATACTTTTGGACAAACTGACGAATCTGTCTGACGACTGCATCGCTATCAGATTCTCGCACTTCATCTAAGCCGTCCAATAAAATCAAGCCTCTGCCTTGACTGAGTACGAATTCAGTTTGCGGTCGCGCCTCAACTCCCCAACTGGCAAGTTCGTTGCTGATATATTCTAATAAGTCAAGATTAGGTATTTCAGCAAAGGTTTTCAGAGGGATAAAAATCGGTATTTTGTTGGCTTCAAATTTTGCGTGATCGCACTGAATGGCAATGTGTTTCAAAAAGGTAGTTTTACCGGAACCAGGTTTGCCGAGTACCATCAGTTTAGAGTGAGATTTCACCGCATCCAATCCAGGGACTCGTTTCTGGCGTACTTTACCCAATCCCAAGCGGTTAAAGTTATCCGCATCTGGGTTGAAGTCTCTGAGTAAATCGCGAATTTCTCCGGGCTGCCAACTGGTAATTTCCTCCAAAATGTTGACTTCAACGTAGAGGTTGCTGACATCAACGGGCTGTGCAATATCCAACAGTTGCATTTTGCTGTAAAGCTGTTGGATTTTGGTGTGGCATTTTTGCCGTATTTCTTGCACTACCGAATCAATATGCTGTTGGCAAAAATCTTTAACCCCCCCAACCCCCCCTTGGTAAGGGAGGGCTAAAGGAGGACGATCGACAATTTCTTCCCAATTCAACTGCAAAACCGTGCAGAAAGCCTTGAAAGCATTAGCTTTAATGGGTTCTCTTCCTCCTAAAAAACGCCTCCAAGTTGGTAGAGACAGGCCATCGGCATAGGGCCCGGCTTCTGTCCAAGTTCGATCGGGTTCTAATGTTTGACTAGCTTCTACTAGCCATCTGGGGTCTTCTATAGTCGAGCCCCTTTCTCTTCTAGCTTGCTTAATTTTTACTAATCCCTCCTCAGAGGCTTTGAGGGTCGTCATTATATAATTTACTTCTTTAATTGTCAATGTCAATTTTAGATCAGTTTAGCGATCGCAAACTGAGTTTGTCAAGACCCCAGCAACCAAGAGAAAATGTTCCTGACAGCAACTGCACGGCACAGGCGAAAATTCAGACATAAATCATGCAAAATTAATCCTTCAGAATGCCAGTCTCTTGTGTGTCTAAAAAATACCTATTAAATGATGAGGAAGGATAGCAAGATGAGCAATAATTTCAATGAAATTCCCTCCCGTGGTATCGGCATAAAACTTATTAGCAAAATTGCCGATAAGCTAAGCTATACACGCACTTGTGACCAGCGAAACTGTCTGTTAATTGTGAAAAGTTTTCATCCAGGTATAATACCAGCCCAGCAGACCAATCAATCTGGTTATTTGAATCGGGCAGTTGGTTTGTTAAACAGTTTTAATTTGGGATTAAAAAAAAGACAAAATCGAGACTTTTATCCGATTTATCCTCATCGAATTAAAACAATCCATTTGCAACTAAATACTGACCTCAAGAGTGTTACGCAAGTTTTATGGTGGGTCGAGCAGTTTTTTTTTTTTTAGAGTATCTACCCATTCCCGAAGCAGTTTTGCAGCAGTGCAAACTTGCTACGATCGAAGGGTTTACAAATGCTGTTCGCCACGCCCACAAAAATCTGCCCTTTGAAACTCCGATCAACCTTGAAATAACCGTATTTAGCGAACGCCTAGAAGTCAAAATTTGGGATATGGGAGAGCCTTTCGACCTCCAAGCTAAGTTGATTGAAGAATTACCAGCTATTTGGAGCGAGCTGGGGTTTATGCTTGACTAAAGTAAAGCTGTTCTGTAATTCCCAGCTTTCAATTGACAAGAAAAAGAAACTTTTTTGGTATGACTACTGATACTACTCCCAAGATTCTTGTGGTGGATGATGACCCATCCATCCGCACTCTAGTTCATCGCTTTTTAAATCAGAAATATCAAGTAGATTCGGCAGCAGATGGCGAGACGGCTTTAACATTGTTTGAGAAATTAAAGCCACTGCTAGTCGTTCTTGATTGGAATTTGCCGGATACTACAGGCTATCACCTCTGCCAGGAAATGCAGCGCCGTACTAATGTTTTTGTGATTATGCTAAGCAGCCGCACAGACGAAGCCGATCGACTTAAAGTCCTGTCTGCAGGTGCTGATGACTATATCTGCAAACCCTTTGGACTGGCGGAGTTGGCAATTCGTATAGAAGTTGTGTTGAGACGGATGAGGCCTGTCACTTCATCACGTATTGTATTCGATCGGTTCGCGATCGATTCAGCGCGTCGGGAAGCAACACTCAACGATCGCACTATCAAGTTAACAGCCTTGGAATTTAATATTTTGTATTTTTTGGCTAGTCATTCCAATCAATCTTGGAGTCGCCAACAGCTAATCGAAAAAATCTGGGGGTGGAACTGCGACGACACAGGAGAAAAGCAACTTGTTAGCGTGCATATCGGTCAGATTCGCAAGAAAATGATTCAAGTTGATGCTACGGGGTCGCAGTTTATTAAAACTATTCGGGGTTA
Organism: Microcoleus sp. B4-C1; assembly: GCF_036705285.1. Lineage (NCBI taxonomy): Bacteria > Bacillati > Cyanobacteriota > Cyanophyceae > Oscillatoriales > Microcoleaceae > Microcoleus > Microcoleus sp. B4-C1. Next base: position 60,005 of record NZ_JAUBUC010000025.1, read on the forward strand.
CGGTTACAGGTTCGAGCCGCCGAATCGCACTGCAAGGGCTATTTCCTAAGCTCATCGGCATTAACCACTTTATTTGGTGAAAAACCGATTTTCCCACGTGCCGTGGGGCAGCCAGATGCCTCCTAGGGAACGAACGCGATCGGGTAACATGAAGTAAGCCCAAGCCGTGCCTAAAGGTTTGAGGTATCGATCGAAGATTTCGATTTCCTGCCGCTGATATTCGTTTTGTGTCGGTTCCCGCAGCGGATGATAGTCTTCCAATCGATCTAAATCGGCCAAAATAGCCGAGTTTGCGAAACAGAGGAGAAAACCGCAGACTGTGCCATCTCCGGCCATCATCGCAGGATAGCCGATCGGCAGGGCAAAAAGTTGACCGCGGGCGATCGCGGGGTAAGCATTCACAACTTTTCCTTCGCAGTAGCGGAGGTAGTTGCACTCCCCCGGTTTGAGAGTGCCGTAGACAAAGACTTTCATCGGGTAGGGCCTAACCGCTAGTTTTTGCTAACATAGATGGCTAAGCTAATAGTTTAAGTCTCGCGGGCGATCGCGACTGCAATCTTGATAAATTTCGTTGTTTACCCTTTCTTATAATTCATGACTCTAGCAGTTAGTTTTATTGCTTTTGGACTTGGGCCTTTGTACTTGAGCTCTTTTTTGCCGTCCCTGCCCCTGGACAGCTTGTTTTCGACTCAAGGGATTATGGTGATGCTGCTGGCGGCCTATGCGGGGGCGATGTGGATGTTTCTCACCAGTGCTCCGAAGGTACACACGGTGATGGTATCGGATCTCGGACAAGCGAGGGAGTTCTATGAAGGTATGCTAAACCTGCCAGTAGCAGAAGTGCCGCTGCACTACTACTACAATTACGAGCAAACTTTGGGCACAACAGGTATCGATCCGCTGTATTTGTCGCCGAATGTCGGGAGGGCAGCGAGCTCTCAAACGATGGGGAGTCCCGATGGTTTGTGGTATCAGTTGATGAAAAATACCCAACTGCACATTATTAGCGGCGCCGGTGTAGGGGAAAAAAATCGCCCGCGTCACGTTTGTTTCGATCGCGATTGTTTGGATCAGCTATTGATGAGGGTACAAACTCGCGGCATTAGTTATAAAATTCGCCGGGAAAAGCCGCTAAATTTTTTGGTCAAGGATTACGACGGCCGCGTGATTGAAATGGCTGAGGTTAGTAATTAGATAAGACTCGGCGCTTGAAACCGATCCTACACAAACTTTAGTTCCCGCAGAGAGGAATCAAAGAATAAAACGGCTATTAAAGCCGAATTTGGTATTACATCCCAAGTTAGAAACCCGGTTTATCTGAAAAAACCGGGTTTCTTGTCTCTTAATTAATCTTTGCTTCCGCGCTAGATTTTTCAGATGCCGCAGCTTCCTTTATCTCTGAAATCGCTTTCCGGCTGAAAATTTGGAAGTAGAGAGAAACAAAAAACTCTTTGACTGGAAAAACGATAAAAGTCAAAGGATTAATTGTCACGATGATATTCCGCGCATCAGCTTTAGCTTGTTTGACAACTTGCTGCGCTACCCAGTCGGGAGACATAATGCCGATCGGGTTTAAATTGCTTTTAAACGGCCCTAAAATCAGTTTGCGAACGATGCAGGGCGCGTCTAGCCGGCGCAGGGTGACTAAATCTCCCAGGGCGCGTTTGCTGAGTTCGTATAAGGGACTGACAGCGGGAATTACTTCTGCTTCGGAAGTGTTGATCCAGACTTCTTTGCAAGCGATGTTTTCGTTAGTGCGGACTGTTAAGAAAAAGAGTTCCATCAGCCGCCACGCGGAAAAAGTGTTAATTTCGTATGAGTTGGCGATCGCCTCTCCTGTTCTTTCTCCCTGTACGTTAATTCCGTGATTGATGACGAGAATATCGACTTTTTCTAATAATTCTGCTAAATCTGCCTCTTGACCTATTTGCCAATTTATGGTTTTTACAGGCAAATTTTCGCCGTCAATATTCAAAGTAATTGTTTGATTTCCAGATGTGAGGGCGATAACTTTTGCACCAGCTTTGTGCAGGTGTTTGAGAAGCAAACGTCCTAAAGTTCCCGATGCACCGGTGACGGCTACAGTTTTGCCTTTGAGAGAAAGTGCTGTACCCATAAGTTTATCTATTAAGGTGAAAGTACCGCAATAGTAAGCATTTTGATTGTCGAAGTGATGCCGCCAGTGATAAGGTTTATTAACTAACCACTTGCCAGGGGGAGTCAGGAAGTCTCCCGGTTGGTGGGTGATGTCGGTTAATTCGTCTGCACCTTTGATGCCGCACGCGCGGGCGATCGCGCTCAACAAAAAGCCTAAAGTATAAATACAACCCGCTGCTGCGCCCCAGTGATATTCCGGTAGCCCAAAATAAGCTACAACCCACAGCAACAAGCCCAAAACCATCATCGCCACACCTTCGGGCACGTCGTGACGCCAGTGTGCTTGCTTGTAAATTGTCTCGCTGACGGGGGTCAAATTCGGGCGGAAAACGCGGTGATGCCAAGTGTGCAGCTTTTGCAGGGGGGCCCAATAATGGGACACGACGTGATAAAAATCTCGTATTATTTCTGCCCAGCAGACAGAAGCTATTGCCACAGCGCCGACTATCCAGTAATTTACCATGCTCACATTAGTTTGAAATTTGAGATATTAGAGATTGTCTGCTTTGAAAGATAACTCAAAATGGCTTTTATTGCTAGTCTGGCAGTTGACTCAGGCGTTTTAAAATCTGCAAAACCCGGTACAATTCATTGCCGGGATTGGAAATAACAAATTCAGCAGAGCGGGCATACTGGGGAGTTTCGCCTCTAACTAACTTGACAAAAGAGAAGTTAGCACCTGTGGAAATCATCCCAAAAGTAGGAGTTTCTGGATCGGGCTCGGCGAGCATATATGTCAGGAGTTGGGCAAGTGCTTCGTCAGTTGAAAAGGAAAGTTGTTTGGATTCAATTACTGTCACCCACAAGTTTGCTTTCATAATTAGGATATCTATTCTGCCTTCGATGATTCTGCCTTCGTCTTCCTCTTGAATGGATCTCGACTTTTCGGCTTTGACTTGAAAAGGAGACTCATAAAGACCCGCAATAAACAAAATAGGGCTGATGATTGTTAGCTTGACTGCATTTTCCAATACAGGCGGGTTGTCTACCAAGTTGAAGTATATGTCTTGGACGCGATCGAGCAATTGTTTTTCTGAGTCGGTTACTTCGGGTAAGTTTTCTTGCCATTCTCGGAAAAATTCGCTGTTGCGAACTCGCTGTAAGCCGAAGTTATCGATTAGATAGCGGAGGTTGATATCTCTTGCTTGTAGTTTTTGCATGATGATTAATAAAGGGGTTTATGCAGAAGTGTTGAATGCTTATTTGATAGGATTCTGAAAATAGACATACGAATCCTATAAACTGCTGATTTCAGCAATTAAAAACAAGTTCCTTAAACCAGTGAATATAGCTGATTTTCTCACACATAAAAGCCTGTAAATATCGTAAGTTGTCTAAGAGTTTATTTCCAATAATATCAGGAACTTCAACTAACTGAAGCAACAAATAACAAATCAAACAGGCATAGATTTGGATCTTAATTCCATTAGTATTTTTAGTAATTAGACGAGCCAATTTTAAATGCATTTTTAAGAATTTCCACAGCAATTCAATCTGCCATCGTCTTCGATAAATTTCTCCAATTTCTTCATTGGTATATGCTAATTCTCCTGATTCAGGCAAATTAGTCACAAACCTAAATTCAGTCCGTGTTTCTAAATCTGAAAAAGTCACTAATCTTACTTTAACTTTTCGTTCGTCACTCCACACTTCATAAGTTCCATCTTCCTTCATGTTGATAGTAGAATTATTTTTAATTCGTAGTACAAAATATTGATTTTCTTTTTTCATCAATGCTTGAACACGTTCAGAACTAGAAAAACCTCTATCCATTACAGCAACTCCATTTTGAGGTGTGGCTGCTATGGTTTCATCGACCTACTGACTGTCATGACCTTGACCAAAATGAATGTGTACTCCATCAATTATTTCCCGTTTATTGTCCGTTCCAGCAAATAATTTTACTTGATGATATTCCTGTTGCCATAGTAATTTACTTGTTAACGTAACTATCGTTGAATCTAAAGGAAATAAACTCATTCTATCTTTGCTGATTAATTGACGTTTTAGATCCCCTTGCAATCTTTCAAAGATTTTTACAAAAACATCAATATCTCTATGCTTACTAGCCTTTGAAAAAGTTGATATATCTAGGGAAATATCTCGACTGTTTAAACGGGAAAATAGGGAACGCATAGTATCCAGACTTTGGTCAAAACTAAACCCTAGCCAGCAGGAGACAAATGTGAAGCTATCTAAAACTGGATAATCATCTTTGGGTAAATGGGCGAGATACCGTTTGACAATTTTGGGGAAGTTAGAAAATAGCATTTCAGTTGATTATTAATAATTTATAACTCTGCAATTATACATTGTTGGGCCAATTTTAGCAATTTTTTCCTATCATTCAACACTTCTGGGGTTTATGGTTATTAATAACTTTAGCAAAATTGGGGTTTTTAACCGCAGATGAACGCAAATGAACGCAGATGAAATTCTGAGTAAGTTAATTTGGCCCAGATGTCTGTTCATTGGGATTTGCGATCGGCAATTCGCTGTTTTTGTCCAGCTTGCATTTGCAACAATTTTTGAACAATCTCATTATGCCTGATTGTTCAGCTAGCTTAAAAGTTGGGTAAATTATTTTTTTTGCAAAAGGTCGATCGCACTCAATCAATCAATACTGAGGCAAAAACCGGGTTTTTTTAGGCAAATCAATCGTGGTTCGCAGCCGATTCCGATAGAAAAACCCGGTTTATTGATCCAAAATCTACGCTTTTAGGCTCCGCAACCATAAAACAAGGTGATGACACCCTGTGCGTCCAGGAATATATCTACAATCTGCAAGTTTGCCGTGCCCTTTCATCCTCCGGTTCTTGCCACCCAAAAGCAAAATGACTTACCGCATTAATTTGCGGAGTCGCCGAGCGAATTGCCGCCATTTGAATCTCCAAAGACGGCCGATTTTTCAGAGGTTTTCCCCAATCTCCAGCAATGGCAGGAATGATTTTTGCTCCCGGAGGCGCTAAACTTACAGTCCGCTGCACTTGTGGGACAATGCAGCTTACATCCCCGCAATTTCCGTAAGACATGGCGTGGAATTCCATTGCAGCCGGAAAGGTGTCCCAAGGCTGCAATCTCGAATCATATCCCCCTTGATTTATCGCTTGATTTGCAGTGGGAAAAAACACTGCTCCTACAGGAATTCCCATCCTTTGAGCGGGTTGAATTGCTATTCCCAAAAAATCTAAAATCCCTTGGACTGCGTGAGCAACACTCAGTTTCCACAGGTCTTTTTGCAGAGTGCCGGTATCGGGAAGTCGCGGTGTCGGTTTTGGTGTGGGAGTTGCAGGGTTTGGCTTGTTAGGGGCGGGATTTGTTGAGGCCGATCTTGATGCGGGATTCTGGCTTCTAGTAGCTGTAGTTGCTACTGACATCGCCTGCGGAATTCGGCCCTGCCAAAGAGGTTCTCGCTCAGTTGGATACTGTTTGACTACTGCTTGAACGTCAGTAGTATTGATAAATCCTTTAGTCAAATATCGCTGAATTAAATTTCGCCCTTGCTGATTGCTAGCCCGCTGTAAAAGAACTTGCTGCGATGCTGGGCCGTAAATCCACAAGTCTTGAACTTTGGTAGCAACTGAAGCGGGTCCGATGCCCCTTAGATAGCGAATGTAGTCGAATAACATTCCTTGGGGCTTGCGCTTGACTATTTGATTTACTAACAAAGTATAGTCTTGCCGTGCTTGTGGGTTGTACGGATCGATAAAGGCTTGATTGCCCGGAACTTCTCCGAAATCCTGGTTAATTGCTGCGTCTTCGCTTACTATTAAACTTGTCTGATTTTTACCGTTGATAGCGAGGGTTTGCTGTCTGTCTGGACGCTGAGCATAGCTATAGCCAAAGTTCATGGTAAATAACCAGGCGTATACTTTTAAACCTCGTTGTTTGCCTTTGGCGATCGCCTTTTCTAACAAGTCGTATTTCTCGTAACCGCGATTTCTCACAACAGAAGGCCAAGCCGTAGGATTGTCTGCAACTGGGAGAAGCACTTGACCATCGTAAAACACTTCGACATAGACTTGGTTGTAGCCTTTATTCACAACTTTGTCTAATACTCGATCGAGTTCTCCGGGTCTGACATCGCAGGGATACAAACGCAGCCAAACTGCTTGGGTTTCGGGCCAAGTTTTTTTACGGCATTCTGCTATTTCCCGCGCGTGTTTGTTCAAAACAGCAAAATATGCTTGCTGAGATTCCCGTTTTCCTGACAGGGCGGCGCGGCGCAAGTCTTCTTTTTGATTGACCTGTTCTTGGGATAATTGGCAATAGGCTGATGTTTGGGCAAAAGCTGCTTGATTTCCGATAAATGGCCAAACAAGCTGGCTGATGAAGCTACTGGTTAAAACAGCAGTTACCGCACTTAAAAAGCGTCGCTGGTGTTGCAAATTCGCGATGCGAGTTGGTGCAATTTTCATGGGAGAATTGAATGGGGTTTTTTGGTTTTAATTGGGTGACGATCGCATTTTTGCGATCGCGCTCAACAAGCAGCTACAAATTTTCTACTTTTTTCGGTTGACTTAGTTATGGCACAAGTCGATCGCACAATGCAAATTCTATCTGGCGGCTATTTAAATTTAATAAGGGCGATCGGGTAAGATAAGACTCGGCGATTAAACCGTTTTGCAGTATTTTTTCACTAAATGCTGCATAAAAAAGCGCCTGCATACAGTGGGCGCTAAAAGCAGTTGATATTTCTACTAAAAATTGTTAACACTCAAATATCAAGGATGAAAGATGAATTATTAAAATTTATCCTCGATCCTAAATTTTGAGATTAAGCTCCTCTGTTAAGAGCAGCTTCAATCTGCTGAAATTCTGACTCAAGACGCTTTTTCAATTTTTCAGGAACGGGACGGTTTGGATAGGAACTGTAATGTCCAGCCAAAGAGTTTAATGCCGTCCGCATTGTCGTGAAAGATGCCAGCTTGGTAAGAGCGGGATCGCGGCGGTAGGCAGCAAAAAAATCGTTGATACTTGTGCGAGCCTCGGCTTGAGCGGCTGCTTTTTCCGGCGTGCCCTCTGGCAAAGTGAGCGCTGTTCTCAAGCTCTTCACTAATGCTAATGTGTCTTGACCATAATCTCCACTCAGAGTGGCCGGAACATTGGTACAGCCCGCTACGCCGATGACAACAACTAATACCAGGGCTAACAGACGGGAAATGTAATGCTTCATAAGGGTTAAGAAAAATGGAAGCGAAAGCGGCAATCAAAATTAACCTTTATCCTATCTCGAATGGAGCTAATAATGCCAATTTTTCATTTTTTTGTAGCCCTACCATGAAACAGAAAATTTGTCAATCGAAAATCTAAAATCGAAAATCTAAAATCGATTGATTTGTCCAGCAACGACGGAGAGAATTTGGGTTTGTCGCAGCCACTGAGCATCAAAAGCGCCTAGGTGAGTTGTAGTAATCAGAGTTTGAAATCGTTCTTGAATTGTTTCTAAAAGTTGATTTTGGCGGCTCAGATCGAGTTCTGCAAGTACGTCGTCGAGCAACAGTAAAGGCGCTTCACCGACGACTTCTTCAATAAGCTGCAGTTCGGCTAATTTTAATGCTAATACCAGAGTTCGCTGCTGACCTTGGGATGCGTATTGACGAGCTGGGGTATTGTTAATTGTAAATGTAATGTCGTCGCGGTGAGGGCCGACTAAAGTGGTTCCTTGAAACTGTTCTGCGATCGCCCTTTTTTGAATTTTATCTAAAAATGCTTGCCGCACTCCTTCGAGATTGTCTTTAGCGATAAATTCTGAACTTACTTCAATATTAGCATCGTATTTTACATCTAAAACTTCTGCTGAACCGCTAATTGAACGGTGCCAATTTCGAGCTAAAGGCATCAAACGCTCCAAAATTCGATCGCGCCTGCGGATAACGCGAGCGCCCGCTGTCGCCAACTGCGCGTCCCACAAAGCTAATTCTGAACTGGGAATTGGGAATTGGGAATTGGGAATTGGTAAGTCTTCTGTATTTTCTGGTTCGGGACTTTCGGGTGCAATAAATCGCATCTTGTCAAAACTGTCGGAAAATTCCGCTTTCCTGATTTCTTTAGAACGTTTCAACAGAGCGTTTCGCTGGCGCAAAATTTGGTTGTACTGCTGCAAAATGTGAGCGTAAATCGGTTCTAACTGGATGACTAGGCGATCGATCCAATTACGCCTTCCTTCGGGCCCGCCCCGCACTAAGTCCAAATCCAAACAAGAAAATTGCACTACATTTAAGACGCTCAAAAAGTCTAAATGGCGGCGCAGCGGTTCACCGTTGAGCTTCAGTGTCCGACGCGCCCCTGAGCGAAGAGTTAAAGCTAAGTCGATCGCTCCGGTTTGACGTTCGAGTGTAGCATCAATTTGCCCGATCGGCTTTGAGTCGAGTATTAAATCGCGATCGCGCCCTACCCGGTGGCTTTTTAATGTAGAAAGCAACTCTACCGCTTCTAATAAGTTAGATTTTCCTTGAGCGTTATTTCCTACTAAAATGGTTTTGGGAGCGTCAAACGCTACCTTTTGATCGAAGTAGTTCCGAAACTGCCGTAGGTGCAGCGTTTTCAAATACATAATATTAGTAATTGGTAATTGGTAATTGGTAATTCGTAATTCGTAATTCGTAATTCGTAATTCCTAATTGGTAATTGGTAATTGGTAATTGGTAATTCGTAATACACTCATCGTAGGGCGCACCTTACGGGTTGGTAGCCACGAACGAGCATTTACGATTGCGATTTTCGCCGACCGTTGCGCTCGCAATGACATTATAACGAACTAATAAATGCTTAATCGTGACACAATCTATTTAGTCTGCGGAGGAATGAGTTTCGCTGTGAGCCAGGGGTTTCAACCCTGGCGGATCTTCTTGAAAATAGTACCCAATCGAGCGCTCTAGCTAATAATCAAACTTAGCTCACTATCCGTCAGCCGTTAACACTATTTCCTAGATTTGTTGTAAAAGCGCACAAACAGTTTTTCCATTTCAATCCAGACAAACATCAGAGCGCTGAAACCGAAGCAAACTAGCAATTCAAAAGGCGACAAATAGTGAGTGCCGAAAAATGCTCTCAGTGGCGGAACGTAAATCAGCATTAATTGCAAAGCAGTAGTAACAATCACAGCTCCCCAAACAAAAATATTAGTCAAGGGATTTAACTCGATAGTTAGCTGAGTGTTAGACCGAATTGCGATCGCGTGACCCATTTGTGCCAAACAAAGAGTTGTAAACACCATTGTTTTCCAAGCTTCGGGATCTCCAACATGGTTAGGGTTGGTGGTATATCCATAAGCCCACGACATCATCGCGATCGTCAAAATTGCAAAAATAATCCCGATGCGAATTATGTAAGAACCCAAACCCCGCGCAAAAATACTTTCTCGCGGACTGAAAGGAGGCTTTTTCATCACGTTCGGTTCCCCCGGTTCCACAGCCAAGGCCAAAGCGGGAACGCCGTCTGTTACTAAGTTCATCCACAAAATTTGCAGAGGCGTCAGCGGCACTCCTCCCAAACCGATTAAAGGTGCGGCCGCAATTGTCAAAACTTCGCCGATGTTGCTGCCCAAAATGTATTTAATAAAGCGGCGAATATTGCTATAAACCACTCGCCCTTCTTCAGCGGCGGCGACAATAGTGGCGAAGTTGTCGTCGAGGAGCACCATATCGCTAGCTTCTTTGCTGACATCGGTGCCGGTAATCCCCATGGCGATGCCGATATCGGCTTGTTTCAAGGCGGGGGCGTCGTTAACGCCGTCGCCGGTCATGGCGACAAATTTGCCCCAACTTTGCAAAGCTTGGACAATCCGCAATTTGTGTTCGGGGGAAACGCGGGCGTAAACGCTAACCTGTTCGACTTGCTGTTTGAGTTCTTCTTGGCTGAGCTTTTCTAATTCTTGACCGGTGAGAACTCGATCGCCCTCTGTTGCAATACCTAAATCGTAGGCGATGGCTTTTGCAGTCAACTGGTGGTCTCCTGTAATCATCACCACCCGAATGCCTGCATCGCGGCACTTCACCACTGCTTCCCGCACTTCCGGGCGGGGCGCGTCCAGCATACTGACGAGTCCCAGCCAAATCATGTCTTGTTCGCTGGTTTCCTCAGAACCTTCGGGCGGCAGGTTTTCCCAGAGTTTGTACGCAAACCCGAGGACTCGCAAACCGCCGCTTGCCATGTTGTTGTTTTCGACGAGGATGCGATCGCGCATTTCCTGGGTTAAAGGTTGTACTCGATCGCCGACTATAATGCCTTTGCAGCGCTCCAAGGTCAACTCTGGAGAACCTTTGGTCAGCATCAAATAATTCGCCTGCTGTCCTTCTGCTGCAGGAAATCCCGAATGTCCTGATCGGCCGGGCACTTCGCAAATCACGCTCATCCGTTTGCGTTCGGAAGAAAAAGGAAATTCCGCCGTCCGCGGCAGCAATTGAGACTGTTTTTCCTTATAAATGCCTGCTTTTCCCGCTACACAAAGCAGAGCTCCTTCTGTGGGGTCGCCTAAAATCTGCCATTCTTGTTTTTCTTGTTGCAATACTGCGTCGTTGCACACTGCACAGGCAATTAATAAAGATTCGAGTTCTGGATATTCCTCTAAATTATTAATTTTGGCCGCTGTCAGGCGATCGGTAAAATCTCCGATCGGGGCATAGCCATCCCCTGCGACGGCGACTGTGCAATCGCCCGTAGACACTAGCTGAACTACCATTTTATTTTGAGTCAGAGTACCTGTTTTGTCAGAACAAATGGTAGTTACCGAACCCAAAGTTTCTACCGCAGGGAGTTTGCGAATCAGGGCGTTTCGCTTCACCATCCGCCTAGTTCCGAGTGCCAGAGTAACTGTCACGACTGCTGCGAGTCCTTCGGGAACCACAGCCACAGCCATGCTTAGAGAAACTTCTAACAAATCTTCAAACCTGCTGGTATCGAACCCGATGCCGCCGTTTTGGAAGGTAATCATGCCGCCGATGACCACTATTGCGACTAAGGTTAGGGCACCGGAGACTAGAACATTTCCTAACTGGCTCATCCGCTGTTGCAGGGGAGTCGGTTCGGTTTCTACTGACTGAAGCATGGTGGCAATTTTGCCCAGTTCAGTTTTCATTCCGGTGTTGGTGACGATCGCCTTTGCTCGTCCCTGAACAACTTCTGTGCCCTGAAAAATCAGGTTGAGTCGATCGCCCAAGGAAGCATCTTCTGGAAGTTCTAGATCGGCTTGCTTGGTTACTGCTAGAGCTTCTCCTGTCAAAGCAGATTCTCTGACTTGCAGATTTGATGTTTCGATCAAGCGTGCGTCTGCTGCTATTTTTACCCCAGCCTCTAACAGCATCACGTCTCCAGGTACGAGTTCCTTGGCTGCTATTTCCGAAGTTTTGCCGTCCCGCACGACTCTGACTAGGGGGGAAGCGAGGTTTTTGAGGGCTGCGAGGGCTTTTTCAGCGCTTTGCTCTTGGAAATAGCCGAGAATGCCGTTGAGTATGACGATCGCAAAAATGGCGATCGCATCTTTGGGAAAAGTATTCGACCTGATGTCCAAAAAACCCGAAATCACGGCCACACCCATCAGCATCAACAACATGATGTTGGTGAACTGATCGACAAAAATCGACCACGGACTGCGGCCTCCTGTTTCTTCTAGTTCGTTGGGGCCGTATTGCTGCAAGCGTTCTGACACCTGTTTGCTGCTCAAGCCAGCGTCTTTGTTGCTGCTTAGCTGCTGGAGAGTTTTGTCAATTGCTACGGTGTGCCAAGAAGAGGGAGAATTTGAAGACATAAATTACGATCGAGCATGGGGGATAAAGGTGGTTGCGGCCGGACAGCTACAGCCGATCCATCTGGCTGATTACAGAGAGAGAGTTTTGAGTTCTGAATAAAAAACTGTTTAACTTGCTACTCGTTTTGGGCGCTGCGATGCCGGGGAAGCAAAAAGCTTTTAACTTCACTGCGTCTGGCGACTCGATCGCGCCCTTTGTACGCCTACGGCTGATAGCACCTATCCACCTTACCAAAAATAATGGGTTTAAAGCCCCGTCCTTCTAGGACAAAAGCCCAAGCAGTGATGCTTGGAATCCCCGCGCGTTCACGCCCGGAAAAATGTCAATACTAAAAATTAGCAATTCTTTCGGCTATTACACACAAAAGGAGCTGAAAGCAAGAATGACTTTAGTCCGGGGATGCAAGCGTGCGCGGCAGGTTAAAACCTACCTTAAAAAAAACGTCATAAAGCGCTCGTATCCGAACTCATCTATTCCCGGTGTTAAAAGAAAAAGGGCGCTGCGATGAAATACCGGGCCCAGTCTTTGAACTTCCAACGGCTGAGTTTTGTCAGTAAATGCTTATAGTTCCGGCAAAAGCTGAGGCTGTGGCGAGGGGGTTCACAATCGTTGGGATTTTTCCCACACCGAATTTTGCAGGCCTCCTGACATTGGGCAGAATTTTTGCTTTTTTCCCTATTCCCCCAGCCTTCTATTACCAAAACTTTAATTTACTTAATACTTCTTAACAATCCCGCTTTTCCAGAGAAAGCCAACAAAGGCGATCGGCCCACGGGACGGTTCCTGGCAGTTGCACCCCCACAGCAGGGCGATCGAAGCAAACTCTGCGTTTATTGTTGCCCTCTCGCATCTACCCTCAGAAGGAGATTTGCCCGTACTTTCCCCCCCGATATTTACCTTCTTAGAGAGATAAGTTTCTGTAATAATTTGTAATAAACAAACGCAGGCGAGCATTGTATAAAGATTATCAGAGGGTTGAAACGACAGGCCAAAGTTAACAAAAACCCTGATTGACAAGGTTTGTCGCATCTCATAAAAGGTGTAAAATTTTCTAAGGTTTCTTAAACCTCCGTTGCAATGTAACAATAGTGCAGGTAGCGGAAAGGGAGAGATCGATGGGACCAGCAGATTAGCTGGCATCAAATTTCAACCCTTGCAGGCACTCGTAGCCTGAACAAATTTAACTTAACGGTTTTATACCGCAACCAAACTCAATTAACTCAAATAGGAGAGTTCTTTCATGTTTGACGCATTTACAAAAGTGGTTTCCCAATCTGACGCTCGGGGCGAATTTCTAGCTCAGGGTCAACTAGATGCTCTCAGCAGCATGGTTTCCGACGCCAACAAGCGGATTGATGCAGTAAACCGCATCACCGGCAACGCATCCAGCATCGTAGCCAATGCAGCTCGCACCCTGTTCGCTGAACAGCCTCAACTGATCGCTCCTGGTGGCAATGCTTACACCAACCGCCGCATGGCAGCTTGCTTGCGCGATATGGAAATCATCTTGCGCTACGTCACCTATGCAACATTTGCAGGCGACGCCAGCGTTTTGGACGACCGCTGCTTGAACGGTCTGCGTGAAACATACCAAGCTCTGGGAGTTCCCGGTGGCTCAGTTGCAGCCGGCGTGCAAAAAATGAAGGAAGCAGCGATCGCGATCGCTAACGACCCCAACGGCGTTACCCGTGGTGATTGCAGCTCGCTGATGTCTGAAATCGGCAGCTACTTCGACCGCGCTGCCAATGCAGTCGGCTAAAAATAGCCCAGCGAACCTTTCTTGTAAAGAAGCGAGCATCGCATTTTTGCAAACAATCATTTTTGTACAAAAACAACACAACATTAGGGAGAAACCAGAACAATGAAAACCCCTTTGACTGAAGCAGTAACCGCAGCCGATTCTCAAGGCCGTTTCCTCAGCAGCACTGAACTGCAAGTCGCCTTCGGCCGTTTCCGCCAAGCAGCAGCAGGTTTGGAAGCAGCCAAAGCTTTGACCGCCAACTCTCAGCGCTTGATCGACGGTGCAGCTCAAGCTGTGTACAACAAATTCCCGTACACACAACAAATGCAAGGCCCTAACTACGCTTCTACCCCAACCGGTAAAGCCAAGTGCTCTCGCGACATCGGCTACTACCTGCGGATGGTAACCTACTGCTTAGTTGCAGGCGGCACCGGTCCAATGGACGAGTACCTGATTGCAGGTGTTGACGAAATCAACCGGACATTTGAATTGTCTCCTAGCTGGTACGTTGAAGCTCTCAAGTACATCAAAGGCAACCACGGTCTGAGTGGCGACGCTGCAACTGAAGCGAATTCCTACATCGACTACGCAATCAACGCTCTTAGCTAGATTTGCGTGATGCCCGGAATTGTAAGCTGCTGTTAGCTTAAGTGTTAGCGGTTGTTTAGAATTCCGGGCATCTGCGATCTAAGCCTAGTTTTGCAAATACTTTTTTAAGCAGTTTTCAGTTTTTAAAGCAAAAAAGGGAGAAGCGAAGATGGCGGGATTAGGTGCAGCAGAACGGTTGGGAATAAAAGCATTTGAAGAAGCGGGACGAGTAGAACTGCGCCCCCACTGGACGCAAGACGATGCAAAAGCAGTTATTCGCGCTGCTTACAGCCAAGTTTTCGGCAACGAGTATTTAATGTCGAGCGAACGACTTACCAGTGCTGAATCTCTGCTGATGCAAGGGCAGATTTCAGTGAAAGATTTTGTGCGGTCAATTGCACATTCCGAAACTTATCGGAAAAAGTTTTTTTATCCGAACTCGCAAACGCGCTTAATCGAGCTTAATTACAAGCATTTGTTGGGTCGCGCTCCTTACGACGAGTCGGAAATTGCTTTCCACGTTGATTTGTACAATGCAGAAGGCTACGAAGCTGAAATCAATTCTTACATTGACTCAGTTGAGTATGAAGAAAATTTTGGCGACAGTATAGTGCCTTACTATCGCGGTTTCGCGACTCAAAGAGGTCAAAAAACCGTCGGTTTTAACCGGATGTTTCAATTGTACCGGGGTTTTGCTTCTAGCGATCGCTCGCAAAACCAAACCCAAGCCCGCCTGACTTGGGAAGTAGCGAGAAATATGGCTTCGCCGATACACACAGCCTCCACCGGAAAAGCCCTTGGCGGCACATCCGGCGGTTCTCGCGACCAACTCTACCGAGTCACCGCAATGCAAGGTGCGGCTAAGTTTTCGCCTCAAGTGCGACGGACTACTACCGAATATCTCGTGCCTTACGAGCAACTTTCGAGCCGCTTGCAGCAAATCAACAAACGTGGCGGCAAAGTGGTAAGTATTACCACAGCTTAAAGTTTGTGTATTGACGTTTTTTGGAAACGTCTTTAGCAAAGTAGGACTAAGGATAAAAAATTCTTCAATTTTATGTGGATATGTAAGGTGTGCAGTGCACACCCTACTTTGAGGCATATTATCCTTAGTCCTAAAAATTTCAAGTGCAACCAAGCATTAAACTTTTGTCATTAATAATTTAGGAGAAAATCTGGTGGCGATTACAACAGCAGCGTCCAGACTAGGAACATCCGCATTGAGCGATGCGCCGAAGGTAGAACTGCGCCCGAACTATAGCAAAGACGACGTTGAAACTGTGATTCGTGCGGTTTACCGTCAGGTGCTGGGCAACGACTATTTAATGAAATCCGAGCGACTTACAAGTTCCGAGTCTTTGCTGCGGGACGGAAGTTTGACGGTACGAGAATTTGTACGCGCTGTAGCTAAGTCAGAACTGTACAAAACCAAGTTTTTCTACAACAGCTTCCAAACTCGGACGATCGAACTAAACTACAAACACTTGCTCGGTCGCGCTCCCTACGACGAATCTGAAGTAGTTGAGCACTTAGATTTGTACCAAACACAAGGCTACGACGCTGATATTGATTCTTACATCGATTCAGTAGAGTATCAAGAAAACTTCGGCGAAAGTATCGTCCCTTACTACCGCGGCTTTAACACCCAGCGTGGTCAAAAAACCGTTGGTTTTACCCGGATGTTCCGGTTGTATCGCGGCTATGCAAACAGCGATACATCTCAACTAGAAGGCAATAACTCTCGCTTAGCTGTCGAACTCGGCACTAACAGCGCTACGGCTGTAGTTGGGCCTTCTGGCGGTAACGAAGGTTGGGCATATCGGCCTTCTGCCAGAAACGTAACTCCCAGCAGCACTTTCGGCGGCGCGGCAGCTTACGGCAAAGAAGGGCGGCTGGTGCGCGTGGAAGTTTCGGGCATTCGCACGGGCGGCTATCCCAGCGTGCGCCGCAGCAGCAAGGCTTTCATCGTACCTGTTGAGGAGTTGTCCTCGCAAATGCAGAAATTTCAACGCATGGGCGCGAAAATCGCCAGCATTACTCCAATTTAGTCAGTTGGCAGTTGGCAGTTGGCAGTTGGCAGTTGGCAGTTACTAGCTTTTAGTCAACAGTCAACAGTCAACAGTCAACAGTCAACAGTCAACAGTCAACAGTCAACAGTCAGAATTACCAATTACCAAGAAGCTTATGTTGGGTCAAATTGTAGCTGGAAAAAGTGGCAATACAGCTTCGGCTAGTCGCTGCTTTCGGTATGAAGTTGTGGGCTTGCGCCAAAGCGATGAAACAGATAATGTGGATTATTCGATTCGATCGAGCGCGAGTACATTTATCACTGTGCCTTACAATCGGATGAATCAAGAAATGCAGCGGATTACTCGCATGGGCGGGAAAATTGTCAGCATTCATCCTTTAAACGCGGGTGCAGAATCATCCCATGACTCATCCCATGAATCATCCCACGATCACCAATAGTTTGGTTGCAGGGGCGATGAAAATCGCTCCGACACAAGCTAGAAGGGGCGATGAAAATCGCTCCTAGACAAACTTTCGTCCACTCCAAGCGGACTAAGAGTTAATGTAACCCGCCCCGGCGGGTTTTGTCTGTTTAGTAGCGATTTTAATCGCCAAGTTTCCTTGCAGGTTTTGTCTGGGTAGCAGCGATTTCAATAGCCGAATAACTAACAACTATAGCAATCCTCGCATCATTTGTGAATTTCTTACTCCCTCCCCTTGATAAGGGGAGGGTTGGGGTGGGGTAAAAAGTTTACGACTCCTGCAAGGATTGCTATAATAACTAATAACTAATGACTATGAATTATTACGAATCCGACTCACCGCCGGCGGGTGTAGCTGAGGGCGAGTCTTTAACTGTTGAACAGGCGATCGCAAATTTGCACTCCCAAGATTACAGTCTCCGGTATTATGCTGCTTGGTGGGTGGGCAGATTTCGAGTCAAGGAACCGGCAGCCATTGCAGCTTTAATTGCCGCATTGGAAGAAGAGTCAGAACAAACGAAAATCGGCGACTATTCCCTATTACGAAATGCGGCGCGGGCTCTGGGTAAATTGGGCGACAAGCAAGCCTTACCTGCTTTGATTCATTGTTTGGAATGCGCTGATTATTACGTCCGAGAAGCGGCGGCTCAAGCTCTAGAAATGCTGGGCGATATCGATTCTATTGTGCCACTAATGAAGCTATTGGATGGGGGCGTAGCTGTGGCTGTGCGAGTGCCGGGAAAATCGCACCTCGTGCAACCTTACGACTCGGTAATTGAAGCTTTGGGAACACTACAAGCGACAGAAGCAATACCGCTAATTTCACCTTTTTTGGAACATTCTGTGGAGCGGGTGCAGTACGCTGCGGCGCGGGCGATGTATCAGTTAACTGGTGAGCGGGTTTACGGAGAGCGGTTGGTAAGTGCTTTGAATGGGGCTAATTTGCAGTTGAGGCGATCGGCTTTGATGGACTTGGGGGCGATCGGCTATTTGCCGGGAGCGCAAGCTATTTCTGAAACTTTAGCAGAAAATAGCCTGAAATTGATTGCGCTCAAAGGAGTTTTGGAGCATCACCTCAATCAACAAGAATCACTATCTTTATCAGATGAAGCTATCCAAGTTATGGATTTAATGGATAGTTTACTGTAAAAAAAATTAGTTCACAACTGAAATAGGATTGCTGTAGCGATTATCAATTGTCTGCCGTATATTCAGGAGACAGCACATTTCAGGAGACAGCACATTTCAGGACACAGCGCCGTGCTGTTTCCCTACCTATTTTGATGGGAATGTTGGTGGGTGAGGCTGCAAAAAGTTCGATCGCGCGATCGACCCAACCTACAATTACAATAGTCACGGTAAAGCTTACAAATAAATGGCATTAGAACTAATTCAGGCTGTCGAACAAGCAGATTCTTCCGAAGGCTTGTTAAACGCAGTCAAAGCACTGGCGGCGACTCCCTCAACACAAGCAATTCCTACCTTAATTACAGTGCTCGGTTACAACAACCCAGGCGCCGCTGTTGCCGCCGTTGATGGGCTGATTCAACTCGGAGAAGCTGCGGTGCTGCCGCTTCTAGAACAGCTTGACGGCTACAATTACGGGGCGAGAGCTTGGGCTGTTCGGGCTTTGGCGGGAATTGGCGACCCCAGGGGTTTGGAGATTTTGCTCGATGCAGCGGCGAATGACTTTGCTTTGAGCGTGCGGCGGGCGGCGGTTAGGGGTTTGGGGACGATTTGCTGGGAATTGATGCCGGCAGAACAAATTGCAGATGCTCAACTTCGCGCTGTGAAAACGCTACTGCAAGCGTCCCGAGATCCAGAATGGGTGGTTCGCTACGCAGCAGCGGGGGGTTTGCAAGCTTTGGCGGGTGCTGCGACTGTTAAACCGGATTGGTTAGCGGAAGTTTCGGCCCGGCTTGAGGAAATCACCCAAAGCGATGAAACTACTTCAGTTAGGGCTCGGGCTTTGCTTGCTAAGGAAAAATTGTCACTTGGGTAGGGTTTGGGCGATCGTCTCTTCCAAGTCCCCTTGAGTGAGAGTCGTTAATATAAAGACTTCTTGTACGGTTTTGCCCTGTCTGGCGATGATTTTAAATCCCCCGCGGATGGGTACTGACACTCTTAATGTCATGCGGGGGATGTGTCCTTTAACTTTGTTGATGACCCCTGGCGTGACTGTTTGAATGCCCATTTTTAGGGTGAGGCGCTCTAAAATTGGTATCAAACCGGGAAGGTGGGTAGAGTGATTCCAAACTAGGCGGCCTTTGGGTTGTGCGTTCATAAATATTTAACCAAATTCAACATACCCAGTCTAAGCCACCCCTGGGGGGAACCAATTTGAATTTCCCTCAACTTATTTATCAATAACGTTACTGTGAGCGTCATTGCCAGCAAACGGAGACAATCTCAAACCGAGATTTTTGATTCCGGGGGCGCAAGCTAAGATTTGAGGGCGCAGAATTGTCCTGTACTTTTTGATGTTGTGGGTTGCTAACTGGCGGTTTTTCTAGTTGAGTGGCGATCGCCGCAAGCATTTCTGCGAGGCTGCAAGGTTTCTTGAGATAGCCGTCTGCTTTGAGTTCCAGGGCTTTTTCCATTTCGGAGGCTGTCATAAAAATAAACGGAATGCTGGCGGTTGCAGGGTGCGATCGCACGGCTGCGAATACTTCAAAACCGTTTAGTTCCGGCATCATGACATCTGACAAAATTAAATCGGGAATTTCGGCTGCTAACTCGATACCGACTTTTCCATTTTCAGCACCCACAGCTTCAAAACCGCGCGATTGCAGAAGTTCTAATACCGTTTCTCGGATTAAGTTATTGTCTTCAATTACTAATATTTTGGTCATTTTTGTTACTTTTATGTTGGTTTTATTTTTACTTGTATGTTAAATTTATATCACCCGTATTTTCATAAATTCAAGTGGGCTATTGCAGCTACCCAGTTTTCGCAGCCCCGAAGCGATCGCACTAGCTCAAAATCTTTCATAAATCAATAAAACAGTTCGGGAAAAATATCATGAAATTTATCAGCCCTAAAACAGACTTTGCCTTCAAAAAAATCTTTGGTTCCACCGACAGCCAAGACATCCTCATCAGCTTCTTAAATGCTCTAATTTACGCCGGTGAGCCAGTCATCCAAGACTTGCAAATTATTGACCCTTACTCGGCTGCTACCGTTAGCGGACTCAAAGATAGTTATTTGGATGTCAAAGCTCGAATTACGGGCAACAAGACGGTAATTATTGAAATGCAAGTTCTGAATGTAGCCGCTTTTGAAAAACGAGTCATCTACAACTTAGCCAAAACCTATGCCAACCAACTCAAAATTAGAGAAGGTTATCCTAGATTACAACCAGTAATAGCTTTGACAATTACTGATTTTGAAATGTTTAAAGAACAACCTGATGTTATTTCTCATTTTGTGTTCAAGGAAAAAGAGAAACTATTTGATTATCCCCATCTCCAAGTTGAAATGTTTTTTGTGGAATTGCCGAAGTTCAAAAAAGAGTTAGATGAACTCACAAGTTTGACTGATAAATGGATTTATTTCCTGAAAAATACTCCCGATCTAGAAACAATACCAGCCACAATGGAAACAGTTCCAGAACTAGAAAAAGCTTTTCAAATTGCCAATGAGGCTAACTTAACATTGAAAGAGTTCGAGGATATCGAAGCCCAAGAAATGGCGATCGAAGAACAGCGGGGAATAATTACTAGGGGCGTAGAAGAAGGTCTGGAGCGAGCTTTGGAGCGAGCTTTGGAGCCAGCTTTGGAGCGAGCTTTGGAGCCAGCTAGGATTCAAGCGATGCAAGAAGGGATTCAAGCAGGCCGTCAAGAAGGGATTCAAGCAGGTCAAAGAGCATTAATTCTGCGTCTGCTGGAGCGACGTGTAGGAGCCGTAAATCCCGATGTAGTTTCGCGGATTGGGGAATTATCGGTTGAGCAATTAGAGAGTTTGGTGGAGGAGGTAGTAGGATTTTCTAGTTTATCCGATTTAATGGTTTGGTTGGATAGAGCAGAATAAGAGAGAGAGCGATCGCTGTGAGGTTTTTTTAGGTCGATCGACTTATAAACAGCCATATTCACAAATTTCGGGCGATCGGGTAAAATATAACTTAGTGTATCGCTATTAAGTGAGGAAAAGGATATGTCAGAATTTCTAGACTTTCTCAGACATCAGTTTGCCTACGTTGCCATTGGCGAATTTAAACCAGGAAAATTTGAAGCTGCAGAACAACTTTTTGAAAAAGCCGTTGCAACTTATGCCACAGGTTTTAAGGGAGCATACCTGCTGCAATTGCCCAATACAGACAAAGGTATTGCCATCATTTTTTGGGAAAGCGTAGAAGATATGGCAGCCAATCAAAGCGAAGCTTATCAGGAAATATTGAAGCAGATGGCGCCTTTGTTTGCGAAAATACCAGACACTGATGTTTATGAAATCGTCAGTGAAATTCAGCCCAAAAGTGAATAATTAAAAATCCTGCAATCGGCGCGTCATTCCCATGCCCATAGGCGTCTTTCGCCCGACTCCGCTGTAAATCGCAAAATCTGCTAAAGTGTTAATTTGCTTGATAGTAGCAGGAGCTATATCTCCCATAATTCGGTAACTAATATCGCCGACGCAGCCAATAAATTTACTGCGAGAATCCGTACTAACTTCTGTTCTGATATCGAAGAAACTGGGAAAAATAGCTTCTGTGAAAGTAGGTTCGATCGCCATCCGGCTGTACTTGTTCCAGCGATTAGCTAAACTGCCAAAAATACTCTCACGAGTGGGCATAGCACTATCGTATACACCTTGCCGAAAATTAGTAGGAGTGCAAAAACTAAAAGCAATTTGGCGCTCAGTTTCCGAAGCTCTATCGAACAATTCGGCGTAAGTACAAAAGTTTACCCAAGGCTGGTTTGATTGCGGTTCGCTCAAAATATTAGTAATGTATATATTTGTCGGGCCCAGATGCCAAGGGCGAGCGAAATTAAGTTGCTGCCAAAGTTGAGTTAGGCGATCGAACAAACCGTCATCCAGCAGAGAAATTCGCCACCAAAGCGGCGTATTTTCCTGAATTGCTTGCTTGTGTTCCCACTGTACAGCGGGAGATATTGTGCGGGAAGCCGGAGGCAAAACTCTCTTCTGTGGCTGGGGCGTGCTGCTTTTGTAAGCCTCTTTTCTGCTTACTTGAAACGGGCTTAAAGTGAAAGCTTTTTCATGAGATTGGTCATGCAGGTAGGCGCTCAAATCGCTGTCTACAGCACTCACCAGGTTCAAAAATAAAGCGTGGAGATGCCGCCCCGTTAAAAACTGGGATGGAATTGGTGCAACTGGCAGCAGGTTTAAAACAAGGCTGTGCGGCATTTTTAAATTCTATACTGTGTCTCTATATATTTTCAGCTCGTATTAATATTACAGCTAAGTTGGCACTTAGGAATGAGAATTAAATAACTTCCACTCTTGAAAGTGGGATGGGCGTCCCGCCCGTCTTTTTTGGTCGGGCGGGACGCCCATCCCACAATAACAAGTAAAATTGTA
>NZ_JAUBUC010000026.1:0-34520 GCF_036705285.1 Microcoleus sp. B4-C1
TTTAAAAGTTTTTTTTAGTTATTTAGTAATGCACAAATTTAGGTGTTTGTCAAATTAATTTAGATGCGTTTACCCTGGGGAGATTTTTCGATTTTGGAATTCAAATGAGACTTACTCAAACCTACATTCGACTGAATCCGTGCTGCGCTGTCAATTCCCAATTCTAACAAACCTAGCAGCGAGCAATAAGGGAGATTTTTACTAGCTGAATCGCCCTTAGCAGTAGCTTTTTGGATGGCTGAAAGCTCGTGCAAAGCAGCTTGCGTCCAAGCTAACGTCAAGCCTTTGACTATTACGGGCTCGATATTATCTGGCACGGTAAAAGCTAGGGTAATTTCTTTCAGACTCTTATTTGCAAGAGGAACGTAAAGAGTGTCTGAAAGCACAGGTGCTTCTGTTTCTTCGCCATCATATGATTCAATTTCATCAAACATTTCAGAGTTCATGGTTTCATCTCCAGTAATATTAGTTTCCTTTGCTTCAGCGTCGCGATCGAATTCAATTTCGTCCAAAATTTCGTCGTTCATGCTTACATCTCCAATAAAGGCGAAAAATCATTAAAATCGTCTTCTTCCTCTGTCAAACCTTCTGAATCGCGTAAACTTTCCGGGTAAACTATGCCATTAATGCGCCGCAGGGGATCCAGAAATGCACCGTAAAGTTCTTGATAAATTTCTCGAATCACTGGATCGGGATGCTTGACGCATTCTTCTAAAATAATTCGCATCTGAACTAGCATACTGTCCCGCCCGGAGTCAGGTTCATTTTGAGTAGATTTAATTGCCCAAGCTGCATCGACAAAGTAAACTTGTACCGGACACCCATTTCGCATCCCGCGCCCGATAGTTTGCAAAATCCCAACCATCTGATTGGCCGTAAACGGTTTAAATAAATCTTCACCCAAACGGCTAGCCATGAGAGGTTCGCGTAACAGCCGATTAGCCGTTTTCCAGAGTTGTTTTCGGGACTGTTTCCAAGTATTATAAATTGCTGGCAAGTCTTCTGATTCAGTAAAAACTCGACTGTCAAATTCTTGGGTAGCTTTTCCGGCTAGACTGTACAAAAGTTGCGTATCGTCAGTCGTGGGATGGGGACGGGTGAGGAAATAAATTGTACCAATGGCTGCATCGAGTTTCCTATCTCCTTTGGTGAAAACAATATTCACGCCTCTACCAATTGCCAACATGGGAAAAATGATAATATCGCAAGTTTCATCATCTCCTAAAGCCTCGCACTGAGCCGTGGTAACGAAATCAGTGGGTTGCTCTCCGTTTTTGAGAAAATTAACAACTGCTTTGGTTCTTTTGCCGATTTCTGGATGGTAATCGTTGATAAAATTCTTAACGTTCCGAGCTTGTTCGTAGCTGTTAACAATTAAGGCAGCTTTGCGGTAAATACCATGTTGCACGTCAAAGTTGAGGATGGATTTGTAAATTTCAGATTTCTTGGTTCCTCCCCGCACCAGCGCGTCTACCATTTTTTTTAAATTACGATCGCGCAATTCGCCTGCACCGCTATATCGGAGAGGTTCATCGCCCCGTTCGTGATCGGGCAGCCATTTGAAGCGGTAAATGCTCTTTTTGGGATCGTGTTCGGTTTGGCGCGGTTTCAGGAGATAATCCGGTCCAGAATTAATGTGATAAGCAGGACTTGCTTCGAGAAATGAGGTAGCTGAAGTCATTAAAACCGCCGGCCCTGTCAGTTGGGCATCTGCCTCAAATAACTGATGAAAACGGTGCATTAACATCCGAGGCGCGCCCACAAAAATAATATAAGACAGTTCCACATTTCGGGCTTGAGAGCGAGTAGTTTGTGCCGATTCACAACTGTATTTCACGCCCGAAAAAGACCCCAAAATATTCTCAGGAATCAGTTGTCGCAGTTCGGGTGTTGCCGTTGATTCGACAATCGGTTCCCGAAGCAGTCCTTCTGCTACCATTGTTCTAGTTTGCGGTACGATACGCTGATAGCCTAAAATCACAAAAGTAACGCAAACAAGTAAGGTAATCGTATCCTGAGCTTCGCCTGATGCAGTGGCATCCTTAAAACACAAAGGCAAAAACAATTCGGCAATTTCTTTGACTATTTTATCGCGCCGTTCGATCAGATTCTCCGCTAAATAACGACGAAAATAAAGAATTTGAGTTTCCCATTGCTGTTTGAGCGTGTCGGCGTTTATTCCCAGCCTTTGAGCGCACAGATCCATGTTTAGCCGATCGTGCGGTTCAATGCCCGTGCGATCGTAAAAAGCATGGTAAGCAGCCGTTTCCCAGAATTCTTTCAAGGCTCGACTTTTGCTAAATCCCTGTTTGACTTCCTCTTCGTCAAGGCGATCGCGTTTAGAAGTTTTCTCATAGCCATCCAACAAATCGCTGACTATTCTCAGAACGGTTAATAACTGATTCTCATAGCGTTTGCCGACTGGCGATAAGGGCATATTTTGAACGGCAGTAATTAACGATGTGTTGTGATTGCCAAATTCTGCTAGGTCGCGGCTATAAAGTTCTACATCTCGATCGAACAATCGATAATTTTCGCCACGAGCAAAACGATTGTGAATTTGTTCTTGAATGACTAAATGGATAGAATCTGCCGCACCTGAAAGTTTTAAAGTTGCTGCACCGTAAGCATCCAGATTTGATTGCACCATATCTGCTTCGTCAAAAACTACGACATCGAATGTCCGGGCAATTAATTCAAAATAACGAATGCGCTCGCGAATAGCATGAGGTGGAACTTCAGTATCCATTGAAAGAACGTGGCCGACCCAAATATCCGCATCTAGCAAATCGCGGGGTGCTTTGTGGCGGCCGCACATCGTCCAAACCGGACAAAGATACTTTTTCATTTGCCCTTTTTTGCCCGCGCTTTGTAAAATTTCGTTGCAGGGTGCATAACCAAATCCCCACATCGAAGTATCAGCAGTAGAAAACGCAGGTAAAACGCAATTTAAGCCAAAAACTTCTGCCTGTTCCAAACTATAGCCAAAGCCGCCATTTCCTCCTGATGCTGCGATCGCATCGGCAATATTGTTAGCGTGTCGGCGGCGAGTTCCATCGCTTTGACCGACTAGCATTCCCACTTTAATTTCATGAAATGCAAGTTCTGCCATGTACTGTCTGGCAACTTCAATGGAGGGAAACACAAACATCGCTTTATAACCGTGTTTTCCCAACCAGACAGCTATCAATACGAGCAAAGTTGTTTTGCCCGATCCTGGCAGTCCAATTAAATGCTTGATGCCTGCTAATTCGATGACTGTTTCTTCTCGCAAGCCCTTGCCAATTTCTGGCACTTGAAGCGCAAAATGTTGAAACCGTTTTACCCAGTTACCCTGTCTTTTTTCAGGGTGATTTGCTTCGCGTTCATCCATCTCAACTGCTAACTCGTACAGTTCCGAAAGGGGAATGCGGATTTTTGCTTTCGGCAAGCGATCGAGGGAATGGGTGCGGCGCGGCGCAAGTGGGGCTGCGATCGGCCCAATTGGCACTCTCGCGGCTGTTGTTTCTTCACCTAAAGCAACGGCCATTTGCTGGCGGGGATCGGCAAAGGTGGCGCTGTAAAATTGGTGTGCCAAAGGCTGGCCCAGAATTTGACGGGCTTGGGCAATTAAAGGGTCTTCTAGGGGGTCTGTGCGTTCAAAATGAAGTGTTTCTAAGTTAATTTTATAGGTTCCTTGAGTTTTGTTGCGGTAGTGGCGATCGTTATAAATAGCAACTGCGTGTTTCACTGACTGTTCTGTCACGTAAGCCAGCGACATCAGGCGCATATTGAAAATGGCTTGGCGGGCTTTTGCCAACGCGGGTGCATTGATGATACTCGCCATTCCCGATATCGTTAAAGGGGCATATTCTAGGGAATTAGTCTCAATAAATTCTGCCATCAAGACACACAGCCAGCAAATGCGATCTATTCCCGTCCAGAAATCTGGTTTAATTCTCATATTTGATTGTCTTTAACAACTGTATGACTTGTGAAACAGACAGAATTTCGAGAGTAGCAGGATCGCCTTTTTTATCGATCGCTGACTGAAAAGTAGAGAGGTAATCTGGCCGCTCCTCAATTAATTGGTCGCTGACGGCAATAATGCGGCGGCGGTAGTGAATCAGCCCTCCGATGCCAGTGCGGTTGAGGCGCAAAGCAAGGGAGACAGGACTGGTGTATGACTTAGCATCAATGCCGATATTGCGACCGTTAATTGCTACGTCGCACAGGTCTGATTCTGGGTAAAGTTCGGCATCTAGTCCGTTTTTTATGGCTGCATCAAAAATTGCTAATTCGTCGATCGCCGGCCCAGTCCAATAGGTTAAAATTTGCGGTTGGGCAATCAGCAATCGGTCTTGGTTTGGGTCTAATTTCTCCGAAACTTTGGCTTTTGAGGAGTTGTGACCGAGGCATTGGCGAATCGGACATCGCCCATCGGAAAAAAGTTCTTTATTGGGATAGGGGCGCATCAGCGTACCGCAATACGCGCAGCGATGAGCGTTTCCGTCAATTAACCAGACATCCGGCACGCTATCAAAAAAGGTGTCAACAATCATTCCCTGTAAAGGCGTTAAATCGTTGTCACGTAAGTAGTCTAAGAGTTGGTGTTCTCCGATGAGCGATCGGCTGCCAAATAGCGATCGCAAAGCCGTATAAGCTTTGTGCTGGCGGCGAATTCCCAATCGTTCAGTTGCGTCGCGCAACCGTTGGTACAGGCGGTGTTCGATGATATTATCTTCGCCAAAAGTACCTTTACTGTTGGCAATTACTGCACAATCTTGGGTTGGTACTCGCAAGTCTGGATCGATGAGAATTACTTTACCAGAGTCAAAATCGGCGTGACAAAAAATATCTAATTCCCACTTATTGAGGGGATATCTAGCACGTTCCAAAACCGTATGCACGCAAGCCGCGCGATCGCTTTGTCCAGATTCGATATATAGCCTGCCTAACTTGCACATAGCCCGATAAAGTTCCGATGGCATACTATCATCGTCTTGGCGAACGATGTCTCGATTGAGAATTCTTGTGTACTGTCGCAGAATTCCCTGGGCTAGCAATATAACAGTATCTTCAGCGAGATCGATCGTGCTGGCGTGTCCTGTAGGTAATGGCAATGTCGTTGTTTGCATTTGTGGCAACCAGGTTGGGTCTTGACCATCAGTCTCGGCAAGAATTTGTTGCTCCAATGTTGCGTCGGGGAATGAGGGTAAAACTTGAGCGATCGCGGCCAGTGTCCAGCCTTTCTTGAGCAAAAGTGCTGTTGCCAGTCCTTCTAAAATCTGCCGAAACCGAAATTCTTGACCTTTCGGCTGTGACAGGAGTTGCTTGGATCTCCACGATCGCACAGTTCGTAAGGCTGGTGGTTCCACAGATAGCCCAAGCTGCTCAATCCGTCGTTTTAGTTCTTTTGTCAGAAACTCAGCAGTTCCCTGCCACTGGCGATCGTCTTCAAAGTACATAGATGTATAAAACCCAACACTTTACATCGTGTAGTGATTACATTAAACGATGTAAACAAAGGATGTCAATAGAGGCTACTCAAAATACTCGTGGCTCAAGGTAGTCATTTACCTGTGAATATCTTGCTGGATCAAGCTTTCAGTCTAATTAGAGTCAGGTAAAAACTTAGCTGAGTCCACTCTTGGAGCGCAAAATCTTGCTCCCACTGCCAGTCAGTCGGTTAACCTATGGCAAATTTTCTACCTCTGGCCCAACTGCCCACCGTTTTTGGTGAATTCAACTATAATTCAAAATACACTTGAGTCCAGCCCGCACCTTCCCCGGAATATTCTAACTGTGTTTACCACCGCACCTGCTCCGAACTTTACTCAAACCCGACTGCCCGACGACTTGTTTGCAGCCATTAACGCCCTCAAACAAGAATTAAACGCCGTCATTCTCGCCCACTATTACCAAGACTCCGAGATTCAAGACATCGCAGACTTCATTGGCGACTCCCTAGAACTTGCCCGCAAAGCCGCCAACACCAGCGCCGATGTCATAGTTTTTGCCGGAGTTCATTTCATGGCCGAAACTGCAAAAATTCTCAATCCCGACAAATTAGTATTGTTGCCAGACTTAAATGCTGGGTGTTCCCTCGCCGACAGTTGCCCTCCCGAAGCCTTTGCAGCTTTCAAAGCGGCTCGACCAGGACATTTGGTAATTTCCTACATTAATTGTACCGCCGCAATTAAGGCAATGAGCGATATAATTTGCACCAGTTCTAACGCGGTTAAAATTGTCAACCAAATTCCCGAAAATCAGCCGATAATTTTTGGGCCAGATCGCAATCTCGGCCGCTACGTCATGGAACAAACAGGCAGAAACATGGAGATTTGGCAAGGAGCTTGCATCGTCCACGAAAACTTCTCAGAAAAAAAGATTGTTCAACTCAAAATCGAAAATCCCGAAGCCGAAATAATTGCCCACCCAGAATGCGAACCTCCCGTGCTGCGCCACGCTAATTACATCGGCTCCACCACGGCTTTGCTCAAATATTCTCAAGCTAGTTCCAGCCAAGCTTTTATTGTCGCAACTGAACCGGGAATCATTCACCAAATGCAAAAGCAAGCTCCGCACAAACGCTTTATTCCCGCTCCTTCAACCAATAATAAGTGCGCTTGCAACGAATGCCCGCACATGAGATTAAATACCTTGGAAAAATTGTATCTAGCTCTGAAAAATCAAACCCCTGAAATTACCATGCCCCTAGATATTCAACTAGCAGCTTTGCAGCCCATCCAGCGAATGCTAGAAATGAGCTAACCCCTGGCTATTTTTCAGTAAATACATTGTATGCTGGGTTGGGCGCGGCGATTAAATTAAGTCCTGGCCTAACCCACCAAGATCGATCGGCAATCTGTGAATCAGTTGTCCACTCTTTCTCTTCTTTTCCTCTGCGGTGCCTGCCTTTAAAACTCATGAACAATAAATGATGTCGGAAAAACTGATTGTTTTCACCCGCTATCCCGAACCGGGAACAACCAAAACTCGACTAATTCCGGTGCTGGGAAAAACAGGCGCTGCTAACCTCCACCGTTTGATGGCCCAACGGACGATCGCCTGCGCTCTCTCTCTCGAAAAAACCCGCCGATTATCGGTAGAAATTCACCGAGCCGGCGGCAGCCAACAACTGATGCAAGAGTGGTTGGGAAGTGATATTTTTTGTAAAAATCAAATAGACGGGGATTTGGGTACGAGAATGACAGCAGCGTTTCAAAACTCTTTTAATTCAGGGGTTGATAAAACAGCAATTATCGGCACTGATTGTCCTGGTTTGAAAGCAGAAATCATGGCACAAGCTTTTGAGGAATTGAGCCAGCACGATTTAGTTTTGGGCCCGGCCAAAGACGGAGGTTATTATCTTATCGGGCTGCGGCGATCGATACCGGAATTGTTCGGTGGCATTCAGTGGGGAACCAGTGAAGTATTTGCTTGTACGCGGGCGATCGCCCAAAAGCTCGCTCTCAATATTGCTTATCTTCCCACTCTTGCAGATATCGATCGACCAGAAGACCTCCTCGGTTTAGATATTAATATGTTGAAATAACTAAACTCTATTTAATAAGTTTTAAGTATTAAAAATTGTCATATATAATTAGAGAAAACTACTTGATTGTGAAACCAGAAGGTCATAATATAGTAATTGTATTTGTCTAACCAAATGCTGAATCTCAGTAGCAGTTAGACAGCGCTTGGGACAATAGTCCCAGGCGCGAGAAAAAGCCAAAAATTCCCAACTAAATTAGCAACTAACAGCTCCGCTTTGTACAAAACCCGCCCCGCCAGATGAAAGCCCAATGTAGGCGCGGGCGAGGTGTAAAAAATGAGCAACTAATAGCTTGGTTTTTTACCAAACTCTCCCACCTTAAGGCAAAATGTAGGGGCGAGCCTGGGGTCAGAAATGGGCAAAATCAGCTTTGTACAAAACCCGCCCTCTCTCTCACGGGTTGCTTAAGTCTGTATGTCGCCAGAAAATCCCAATCTCAAAATTTCCATTATCATTCCAGTCTTAAACGAAGCACCTACAATAGCCTCAGTCATCTCCACCGCCCTTGAGGCCCAAAATGTCGAAATAATTGTCGCTGACGGTGGCAGCAGCGACGGTACTACAGATATAGCAAAATCTTTTGGCGTCCGAGTTATCTCCACCGCCCCAGGCCGCGCCACTCAAATGAATGCAGGTGCCGCCGCTGCTGCTGGAGATATCCTGCTGTTTCTCCACGCAGACACTCTGTTGCCTCGCGGGTACGACGATAGCGCGCGTCGGGTACTAGCTAACCCGTCTGCTGTAGCGGGGGCCTTTCAACTCCAGATTGACGCCCGCAGTCTCAGCCTCCGGCTGGTAGAAACAGGGGTAAAGTGGCGATCGAACTTTCTGCAACTGCCCTACGGCGATCAAGCCATTTTCCTCAACGCAGCTACTTTTGACCAAATCGGCGGTTTTCCCGACTTGCCCCTCATGGAAGACTTTGAATTCGTGCGCCGATTGAAAAAACAAGGTCGCATTGAAATAGTACCCCAGCCAGTGCTGACCTCCGCCCGTCGCTGGCAGCAGCTTGGGGTGATCCACACCACCGCCATTAATCAAATAGTAATCATCGCTTATTTCCTGGGAGTGTCGCCCGATCGACTCGCTTTCTGGTATAAGAGGCAAAAGAAAAATTCTTCCAAAAACTAAAGAATAGTGAACTTTTCTAAAGCTCGCTGCCAATTATGCAAATAGGAAACACGTCCCTGCGTAAAATATGACTTGAACGCCTCAACTTTTACGCACAGCGAGGAAAAAGAGAATATGGCCGATCCCAGAGATGCAGAGCTGATTAAACCCTTTAACGGCGACCCCTTCACGGGTCATCTCGCAACTCCCATCAGTGCTTCTGATTTCACAAAAGCATTCATTGGGAACTTGCCCGTCTACCGCAAAGGACTCTCGCCCCTAATTCGAGGCCTAGAAATTGGTTTGGCACACGGTTATTTCCTCGTCGGCCCCGAAATCGTCTTCGGACCCCTGCGGGATTATCCAGAAGCAGCTAATCTCGGAGGATTATATACAGCCCTCGTCTTAGTTCTGCTTGGCACACTAGGTATGTCTGCTTACGGTTTAGTCTCTTTCAAACAAGACAACACCAGCTACCCTAGCGCTAATCCCATGACCCCTGATGCCCTCAGAAATGCTGAAGGGTGGAGCCAGTTTACCGGTGGTTTCTTCATTGGTGGAATGGGTGGTGTCTTTGTTGCCTACTTCTTACTCGAAAACTTTAACGGCGTTGATGCCATTTTCCGGGGTTTAGTCAACAATTAGACTCGACTCCCACATATCCCTGTTGGAACACACTAACTTTAGTTTGGAGAATTTGATATGACAGGTTCCTACGCTGCCTCTTTCTTGCCTTGGATTTTGATTCCCCTAATTACCTGGGTGATGCCAGTTGTGGTAATGGGTTTGTTGTTTATCTACATTGAAAGCGACGCCTGATCCTTACCTCTAAAGTAAGACCTAAGTTGGAAAGCCGAAGTAATAAGACGATTGACGAACAATTGCTCTGACATTTCTAGATAAATCTAGGGAAAATTAGCAAAAATTGTTTTGAGATTGCTGGCTATCCGAAAACTTAGTTTCTTTACTCCCATCCCCAGAATTTATCTGTGGAGCAATCTTTCAGTTTTCTTCCTTCAAAACTCATAATTGCAAAAAAATCCTCCGCCTGCAGGCAGAGGATTTTTTTACAAAGAAGACAAATCATCCGCTCAGAGGACACAAATTGCCAAATTCTAAGCCACAATTGTTATGGAAACCTACTAATGAGGAGACAGCGATGCAATTTTTCCCCGCACGCCGCATCTTAGCTCCATTCCTGATCTCGGTACTGCTGCTGGTGACCGCCTGCGGCCAAACCCAAGCCCCATCACGCTGGGACAAAGCCCAGGAGGAAAGCACCCAAAAAGCTGGTAAAGCACAGCAGACAACTGCTGACAAATCAACTGCTAGTAATCAAAACCTGCCCAAAAAGGCAGTTGCAGGCGGTAAGTTAAATAAATACTTCCCGTCTTCTGGGAGTGGATTCGATCGCGTTTTTGCTCAAGAAAAATCCGGTTTTGCTGAAGCTAAGTTGAACAAAGACGGTAAAAATGTCGCGGTTCTCTCAATTAACGACATCGCCGGCAACCCCAGCGCAGGTGCAAAATTCCAGCAAAGTACCAAGAAAATAGGCGGCTATCCCGCAGTTAATCAAGGTGCTAATATCACTGCTGTTTTAGTGGCAAATCGCTATCAGGTGAAAGTTCAATCCCGGACTTCCTCTTTTACCGCTAGCGATAGGGAAGCTTGGCTGTCAAAATTTAACCTGGGCGGCCTCGCCCGCCTCAAGTAGCAATGTCTTTTTTCCAACTCCGCGCCCGACTCAAGTCTGGCGCTATCAGAACTAAGTCTGCCACCATGAGACTGTGAAGTTTTGCAATCTGCCAAAAGTAATACCTTTGATTTTCGTTTCAGCATAAGGAGTTTTTTGTGAGCAAAACAGTCTTTGAATTAGTCGATCAACTGCCTCAAGACAACATGACTGTCAAAGCCCTGCGAGCGCTTGACTTTGTGGTTCCCGGCGAGTGGAACAATTTAGTTGGCTTTGAAAATACCATTCGCACCGTTACTGGCGAAACTGACGAAGAACTGATCCAGCAAATTGGCGAGCGCGCCATCTACCTGTACAACGATAAATCTGAGGGCTACCAGCGCGCTCTCTGGCTCTACCAAACTATTGACAATGCCGACAAGGCTTTGGGTACTGCCGCCCTCGCTAACAAAGTCTCCCAAAATGTGCCGTTTTTGTCCCTTCTGGGCAATCTCACTCCCAAGCCGGAAAAAGCTCAAACGATCGACCTTTCTCTGAAGTTAGTCACTGAGTTGCTCGCTTTTTGCCAAATCAACGGTATTCCCGGCGACAGCATCGGCGATTTTGCCGCTTCCTTGGGCGACTACGGCGGCGAATCCCTGATGCGGATGGCTGCTTTGGTTTGCTTTGATGGTTTGATTCCCCTGGGCCCAGACTTTATCATGGCAACTCAGTCTTGGATTCAGAGACTCTCCCCGAACGATTTGCAAGATAATTCGGTCTTTCAGTCGATCGGGGGCATGATTCCTGGGGGCTCTCCCGCAGGTCAACTCGGCTTTATCGGCGAAAGCTTTAACTCGGTTTCTGGCTGGATGAGCTCTTTTGTGAGCGATCGAGGTTTGACTCCCCAAAACGTACTCGGCCACTTGCAGAATTTTGTAGACATTTCTGCCGACAAGGTGGACTACGTGGGCGCATTCCTCGATATCACTACCAACTACTACGAACACACTGGTGTTCAAACTCTCGCCCGCCGCTTGATTGAACGAGCTGTCGCTGAGATTTAGAATAACCAAAGGAGTTGTGATCTTGGCGGACGATCGCCCTGTGAGAGTGTTTTGAGTTCAAATTTTTTTGACTAGCCATTCTCTCAGGTTGGTTTTCGATAAAATGTGTGCCCTCAAGAAAGTCGATCGCCCGCTTGCTCAACTCCCAACTCCTTACCCAATCACTTTTACCAGGAAGCGTTAATGTCAGAAGAACCGAAAAATCCTACCGCTGGCGAATCCGAAACTCCCAGTGCTGCGATCGATCACGCCCCAAGTTCCGACGAACCAGACACAAGCGACTTACCCAGCACTGACAAGCCTCCAGCGGCTGCTAAAAAGCCCCCAGCCAAGGCCGAAGGCGACAAGCCCCCAGCTAAAGCTAAGAAGGAAAAAGCACCTGCTGTTGAAGACAAGCCCTTTGCGGAATTTATTCAACAAGATTATTTGCCCGCTTTGCAAACTGCTTTGACTAAGCAGGGCGTTAAGGATTTAGAGGTGAGTTTGGCAAAGCAAAAACTCCCAGTTGCTGGCATGAGTTCCGCCGGAGATTGCTGGCAGGTAATTGGCAAATTCCAAGAAGGTCAGCGCCAATTTAACCTGTATTTTCCTCAAGAAAATATTCAAAGTCAAAGGGCGTTTTCCTGCGCTGAAAATAATACCAAAACCAGCACTTTAGAGCCTTTTTTGATAGATGAGCGTAAGGTAACACTAGACCTCATGGTGTTTGGGGTCGTCCAGCGGCTTAACGCTCAAAAATGGCTAAATCTTAATTAACCTGAGTTCGGGATAAGAAGAGGAGGAGCCGTGTAAGCTGAAATACAGCGTATTCGAGGTTTGTGAATTGTAGGGACACGGCAGTGTCCATTGGTGTCAACTTAAGCCTGAAAGCCCGCCAAGTTCGTCTGTGGGCCCGGAGTCCGCCAGGGGTTGAAACCCCTGTCTAATAGCTAAAGTCCTCTCAAAGAGGACTAATGAGTTGAAAATTCTTCTCTTCAGTCCTCTTTTAGAGGACTTTAGCTTTGAGGCGGGGGTTTCAACCCCCGCCGGACTATGGGTTTGACCTTAAGTTGACACTCCTTGGGATCTTGGAGTATCCCTACGGGGAAGCTCACGATAGGCGGGTGTACTTCATAAATGTGGAATCTGCTGTAAATGTAAATGGAAAGCAATAGCCATAGAACTCAAAAAATCAGGTCATCTTCTCAATCAGTGGCGGCATCAATCCTGTGGGATGAAACTGAAGATAAAAATACAATTTTTTGGGAAGAATGGCAGGCGCATCAAGATTATCTTTCCCATTGCAGTTTCAAGTGGATGAACTCAAACCCACTCGATGCCGAAGAAGTATTGAGTCAGGCAATGCTTAAAGCCTGGACAGAATGGCAAAACTATGGAAGTCAAATTAAATATCCTAAAGCTTGGTTAACTAAAATTCTCTATAACTTCTGCATAGATTTGCATCGAAAACGGAAACGAGATGCACTAATAATTGAAAACATAGACGAGATTAAATTTGAAGATTATCCAGCACTTTATTCTAACTTAGGATTTACTGAACCTAATATTATGAACCTAGAATTGGAGGCATATATCCACCACCAAATTGACTCCTTGCCTCCCAGAATCCGCGATACTTTTGTCTTATACCACTACCAAAATAAATCTTATCAAGATATTGCCAAGCTATTTCTATGCTCTGAAGAAAACGTCCGCAAATGCGTGAGCAAAGCCGGACGTTTTCTGCGAAGGCATTTAACCAAATATCTGGCCGGTGAAGATGATACTCCTCTAAATTCTTCCTCGCCCGCCTTAAAGTTGGTAATTCCTTTGCCAGAAAAGTCTCAACCCCAATGCAATTGGGAATCACTAATTCCCCCAAAAAGCCAGGATGAAGAAATTAGCTATCAAGTCACCGTACTATGTCTGGAAACTTTACCCCATCATTCCTACCTCTCTACTACTGTTCCAGTCTGGAGATGAAAGTGCGTTGAGTCAGCCGTTGTTTATCCCGCCTTTGGGGAAGTTGAGAGGATATTGCAGCGGCTCAACGCTAAGAGGAGCAAGGGTTATAGGGGTTGAGGGGGGATTTTGGGGGAGAAAATTTGCTCGTAACTCGAAAAATTCCCAAATTAGGGTGGGAAAACGTCTAACTAATAAATAAGCGGTCAGATAAAACCGCTTAGAGTCCAGGCATTAGTTACATCTTTCTTAACAAAAAATGAGTACATCCCACAAAATCCAGATCGCACTCGTGGCAAGTCTCCTGTGGTCATCTACATCCATAAGCAGTTTTGCTGCTACCAACTCGATTACCTCTGAAAAGTTTCAGTCAGACACGGTAAAACTTCCTGTTGAAAGTCTTCCATCTAGGCAGTTAAATTTAACACCAGATACTTATTTAATTGCTGGTCAGTTCAGGGATATGCTGAGTAAAGTACCTGGGGGATATGCCACGTTCAAAGCATTTGACGAGATATGGAAGGATCCAGCAGACAGGAAGAAAAGATTATTTGATTACTGCAACACTCAAAAAGTGTTATCAGTTAAGCTATGTTTTAGAATGCTAACAGTTTGGGCAGACGATACATGGGAATCTGCCAACCGTAAGGACTCCGATGAGCTAAACAATATATTTGATGAAGCAAGAAAATTACCATGAGCTAAACAATATATTTAGAGAAGCAATAAAACTACCAACTTAGTGCTGCTCCATTTCAGTGTTCAAAAACTTGAAGAAAAAGCGATCTTGCCCACTCGACGAAGGGCGCGATCGCTTTTTTTCGGAGTGCGTAGGCAACGCCCCTCGTAGATATCGCTTTTTGTTTACGAGAGAGCCATTGATTGAGGCGATCGCATTGATTTTCCTTGATAATAATTAATCTTTTATAGCTTGTTTAGTTTGAGTAACTAAGACATAATCTGATCAACGTAAGTTATTCTATTTCCCCTTATATATAGCCAGTCTAAATTATGTCTGGACACTTTGCCACATCATTGGTGCAGTTCTGCCCATCCTCTGGGCTAGAGATGAATGTTCACTTTTTCTTAGAAGAAAAGCCAATTAGACAAGAGCAGAAATTGAACACTTTAAGTAAGTATGTTCAGAAATATCCCCAAGGATGGAAAAAAAGGTTAGAACTAGCTAATTTGCTTTACCAGATGGGAGACTGGCAGCAAGCCGTTGCCGAATATCATCAAGTGATTGAGCGACAAGCGCAATTAATGGGTGTGCGGCTGCAACTAGGGAAACTATTGCAGCTAATGAAACGAGAAAAAGAGGCAATAGAAGTCTATGAAAAAGCCTTGTCGTGGTACGAAAACGAAGCGACTCAGCATCATATCAAGGGATTGATTGCAGTTTGTCGGGGTGAGAGTGACCAAGCAATTATTGCCTTTAATTTAGCAACTCATTTAGAACCTGAAATAGTCGTTCACCGGCTGGCTTTGGCACAGGTGTATCAGCAGATAGAAAATCATCTTGGCGTGCTCAGTGCTGTAGAGCCAATTTTGGCAATCAACCCAGATGATGTTGTGGCGTTGATTTACAGCCATGATGCACTGCTAGCGGTGGGGGATATGAGCGCCGCAACAGAGCAGTTGAGTAAGCTTATAGCTCTATTTCCGAATGATTTTAGGGTACTGCAACGACAAATTGAGCAACGTCTTCAGATGAGATTAGTTTCTGGTGAAGAGGGGAAACTGACGAAAAAGATGATTACCTCTTTACTGCTACAAACTCCTCATGGGGCTGAGGCTCACAATTCTCTGGGCTATTATCACATTTTCCGGGGAGATTGGCGGCAAGGTGTGGAGGTGTTAGCAGAGTTTACCACCGAACACCCCAATTATCCTTATGGTTGGTATTACTATGGCCGGTGCTTATACGACACGAGAGACTATCAAAAAGCAGCACAGATGATGGCGAATGCTTATCAACTGTATCCCCATAATTGTGCAATTTATCAGGTATTGTGTGAAATTTTACCGGCAGCCAAACGCTGGGAAGAATTGCGTTTTGTGGTAGAACAGATGCTGAAACGATTTCCTGAACGTTGGAGTGTTTGGGCGACTGCGGGGCGGGTGTTGGTGGAACACTTCAAAGAGATTGAACGAGGATGTAGTGTTTCTGAGCAGGGCACAAAACTTCAGCCGCAGTTAGTTGATACTTGGTTTCGTCATGGGCGGGTGTTGGCTTTGGCGCTTAAACATCAAGAAGCGGTGGAGGCGTTGGAGAAAGGATGGAAGTTGTTACCAGCGGGAATTTCTCTGCAATTCGTGCCGACGGCGTTGTGGCTGGCGGAGAGTTACCAGGTGCTGGGGGATGTTGGGGCTAGTCAGCGCTGGTGGAAAGTTGCCGGTGAGGGATGTCAGGAATTGAGAGCGTTTAACGGGGCTATGGCTGACTACTGGTTAGGGAGAGCCTTGGTGGGGTTGAAAGATCCGTTGGGGGCGATACAGGCTTATGAAAGTGCTTTGAGTCAGCAGTTGTTGTATCCAGCGCGTGGGGAAGTTGAGAAAAGTTTGCTGCGGTTGAAAGGTAAGAAGGGGAAGGGTTCTAGGGGTTGAGGGGGGATTTTTGGGGGAGAAAATTTCCTCGTAACTCGAAAAATTACTAAATTGGGATCGGGAAACGTCTAAAAGATGTGGGAAGAAAAAACCACCAATCAACGTAAATTTCAACAAACGAGGTATTGTCGTATGAGTTTTGTCAAAAAATTACCAGCAGTTTTAATTGCTGCGGTTGGAATCTCTTTTGGTTTCGCCGGTACAGCCTTAGCAGAAACGATTTTATTAGGAGAGAAGACTCTCGGTCCTCAAGAGACATTGAACTTAATGCCAAAAGATATGAGGAATACAACGCTTTGCTTCCAGACAACTGATAACTTAGTGGGTAACCTAAAATTGCTTTATATCACCGACAGGGTGGGGGGAATAGACGTAAAAATAGAAGATTTACGGGCTAGCCCTAAAGAACAATGTATATCCAAAAGAATGGGTATATATCCGGTAAAGGTAGTAAATATGCAAAGAAATAGGCCTGAGTTTAGTCGATCTGTTCGTGTACGTGCGACGCAGGAATAAAGAATTACGTCAGGAAGCGCACATCTAAAGGCCTAGGCTTGAAAAAGTCAGAATCTGACCAGACTAAGTATGTTTCACGAGTAGTAAAGCAGGGTGGATTTATTGTCAGAGGATAAGTAGCTAGGCGCAAATAAACCTTGCTGTGTAACCGAATATAAAGCTGCTAGAACCGTAAGCGAATTGCGACGTTTAAGGAACAATGAGATACTTATGTATTTTCCCACTCATCTACTTAAATGTATCATAGTATTTGCGATCGGGTCTGACCCGATCGCAAATACTATCCTAACTCGGTGTATCGCTAATGAACTTAAGAGACTGTTGGCGAATTCACATAGGGTTTCACCCCTCACCTCTAAAACCAGCACTCGCGGTGTTTCTCACATAGATGTAGTAGGTTGGGTAGAGCGTCAGCGAAACCCAACACATTATTTTAAAAGAGTTGGGTTTCGCTCGCGCTCTACCCAACCTACACTATCTACATTTTACCTATGAGGGGTATTACCCTTTTTTAATTCGCCAACAGTCTCTGAACTTAATTGAAGCTATTATTGCAGTTCCTGACCATCGACATCCAAGAGGTATTAAGTAGGTAGGCGCAAAGAAACCTCGCTATGTAACGGAATGTAAATCTGCCAGAACCATTTCGATTGCTTCGTTTCACTTCGTTTCATGCAGCTATGACATACTTATGTATTTTCCCACTCATCTACTTAATTGCTAATTGCTGATGCCGATAAGATTGTTTTTCGGAGATGCCCAATGCCCCATGCCCAATGACTATTGACTATTGACTGCTGACTAATGACCGATTTTCTTCGGATTTTGTCAAAAAATTGCGAGCTTGCATAATCCCATGAAGGTTAACATCTGTTTCTAACAAACAAGCATGACCGCTGTTAGCCAGCAGCACCATTTCAGCATTGGGAATTACCTTGACTAAAAGCTTCGCTTCTACTAGAGAAGGCAGCAGCCGATCGGCACCGCTAGCAATTACTAGCGTCGGCTGTTTGATGCCACGCAACTGATTTTCGTCAACATTAAACGATCGCACTAAGGCCAATCTCCACACAGACGTGTTTTGCGGTACCGCTTGCATCGCTTCTAGCAAAGCGCGGCGATCGTCGCGCCCAATCTTTCCTAATGATGCTAATATCGGCAATAAACCGATTACCGACAGCGGATAAAGGTTGGCCGGCAGCCACTGAGTCAGATACGAGCCCCACTGCACCCAAGGCTGCTGTCGAAACGAAGAAGCTGGATTGACTAAAATTAATCGATCGCACAATTGAGGAGCTTCTAAAACAGTTTTCATCGCTAAACAGCCCCCAAATGACTCGCCGCAGAGATAAACCGGCCGCTTCGGCTTTCCGGCTTGCTTTTCTGCTTCAATTAAGGCAATTGTTTCGCTAACCAGTACCTCCCAACTAGCCATGTCGTCAGCCGGTACCGTTAAGCAGCGAATGTCGAAATCATTTGCTAATTTAGAAATTTGCGGCCGCAGTAGCAAACCGCTGCCATCCATACCGGGCAGAAATACAAATAAAGGGCGATCGGGTTTCGGCGGTTTGGGGGTTAGGAAACGAATCTTGTTGTTAGCATTTGCCATGATTCAAGTCAAGCGATTTTAGATTTTAGATTTTAGATTTTAGATTGGAAATCTGACACCAGCCCACAGTCAACAGTCAACAGTCAACAAACTTACAAACAATTTCGTTGGAGTAATTCGGCAATTTCTCCCTGACAGTGGTTTGTGAGTTCAGCCACAACTGCTTTGGCTTTTTTGCCTCGATATTGCTGCTGTCTCTCGACAGTAATCCAGTAAGGCTGGCCGATTAAAACATTAACTCGCTGATAAATTATCACAGGATGCCACCCAGATCGATCGAACAGCGGTTCCGAAGGATCAAACAAACTCAACAACTTGAGCGGTACACCCGATCGTATTGACTGTTCCTCAAAGGAACTAATCGCCACCGGCAAAACTGCCAAATCCCGCACCGGCGCCCGCAAAGCCAAATGAGCAAATCCCCGCTGAAACTTCCCCACAGTATTCGGGCCAGTCAGCTTCACCATCGGTTCTGCACCCTCTGGAAACACCCCCACCATCTCCCCGCCTTGCAGTAGCGCTGTTGCTTGAGAGAAAAAATGCTGCTGTCGGTGTTCTGGTGCTTCCAAGGGGAAAGCGCCGAAAGTCGTGACCACTTCCCTCATCACCGGAACTTGACCCATGTAATGATGACAAGCAAAGCGGATCGATCGACCCAAAGCCGCCGTCAGCAGCACAGGATCTAAGAAACTGCGGTGATTGCTCACCACCAGCACCGGACTCTCTTGGGGAATCCGGTCTTCGCGGTACATAAACATCTGCGTTCCCAAACCAGCCAGGAAACAGCGCGAAATCAGCAATTTGCTCTCTGAAGACATGGGCGAAAAGACAGGTGCGACGCTATAAAGGTTGATTCCATTTCCACGCAGCTTAACATTTCTTTACCAAGTCGGGGCTCCCTCAAAAAGTAGACTTTCCCCTTGTGCCTTTGTTTCGTAAGCTGTTGGACATTTAAACTGTGAACTAAAATTTGATAAAGTTCTTGTGGGGAGTAGGGGTTGGGCTTATAGCCCGCACAAAAAATACGATTTAGATTCAGAACAGCTTAGTCCTGGACGCAGGGGTTGCCAGAAACCGGGTTTTTTGCGAAAAGACGCGTTACAGCCCGCCAAAACAGTAAAAAACCCGGTTTCTTTGTCGGAGTGCGTAAGTCTTGTTTCGGCCAAATTTCCCAGTCAGAAACAAAAATTCATAAAGTGTTGTTGCAAACTTCTATAAAAATGTTTAAAACAGCCCTAAAACCAGGTTGCGGCAGCTAAACTTAGAAATTTACAGTGGGCATTGACGCACTGTCAAAGTATTTTTGGACAAGTCGTAATAGCAATCTCGCGAGGCATCAAATGAATAACATCCAAAACTATCGCCTTAGATGTACGCTCACCTTTGGCGACATTTACGGTCAAATCATTGTTTGGCTGATAGTCATCTTCCTAAGTCTAGCGTCGGCACTCGCCTTGTGGAGTAGCGCCCGCCAAATCTTCGCCTTGGCTACCGTCGGCTTGATTTTAGTGCTGTCTCTGCCCTTCTTGCTGTTTGCTTTCGTTACAACTCTGCTAAATAACATTGAAGTGCTTGCTGTAGAACCCGGTACGGAAACTCAACCTTCTGCAACGGGAAATCAGTCCAATCAGCAGCCTGTCGAAAGCGCCGGCTAGTCCAATGTGAAATTTTAACTTTTGATTTCCCATTCAAATCAAAAGTTAAAAAACTTCCTGCTCTTTTGGTAGGAAGTTTTTTTTTGCGTCACGATAAGTTGAGCAGAACACTCAAAATAATTCAAAAAGATGCTAGAACACGACGTAATCATTGTAGGCGGCGGTTTAGCAGGTTGCCGCGCCGCAGTAGAAATTGCCCGGACTGACCCCAGTTTAAAGGTAGCTGTCGTCGCCAAAACTCACCCGATTCGATCGCACTCCGTCGCAGCCCAAGGTGGGATGGCCTCCAGCCTCCAAAATGTCGATCCCGAAGACAGTTGGAAAGCCCACGCCTTCGACACAGTAAAAGGTTCAGACTATTTAGCCGACCAAGACGCGGTAGAAATCCTCACCCGCGAAGCCCCCGGTGTAGTCATAGATTTAGAACACATGGGAGTCCTCTTTTCCCGCCTCCCAGACGGCAGAATTGCCCAGCGCGCTTTCGGCGGACATTCCCACCGCCGCACCTGCTACGCCGCCGACAAAACCGGTCACGCCATCCTCCACGAATTAGTCAACAATCTGCGCCGCTGCGGAGTTCACATCTATCAGGAGTGGTATGTCACGCGCCTGATTTTGGAAGAAGGCCAAGCCAAGGGGGTAGTTATGTATAGCCTGCTAGACGGTCAAATTGAGGTCGTGCGCGCTAAGGCGGTGATGTTTGCTACGGGGGGTTACGGCCGAGTTTACAATACCACGTCGAACGATTACGCCTCGACGGGAGACGGTTTGGCGATGACGGCTTTAGCTGGATTGCCGCTGGAAGATATGGAATTTGTACAGTTTCACCCGACGGGTTTGTATCCCGTGGGAGTGTTGATTTCCGAGGCTGTGCGGGGCGAAGGCGCTTATTT
The DNA here is from genome assembly GCF_036705285.1 of Microcoleus sp. B4-C1. Lineage (NCBI taxonomy): Bacteria > Bacillati > Cyanobacteriota > Cyanophyceae > Oscillatoriales > Microcoleaceae > Microcoleus > Microcoleus sp. B4-C1. Next base: position 20,608 of record NZ_JAUBUC010000026.1, read on the forward strand.
GATTAATTCAGAGGGCGATCGATTTATGGCGAATTATGCCCCGTCGCGGATGGAATTAGCGCCTAGGGATATCACTTCGCGGTCAATTTCCATAGAAATTCGCGCCGGCCGAGGAATTAATGTTGATGGTAGTGCCGGCGGCCCCTTTATCTATCTGGATTTGCGGCACATGGGACGCGAAAAAATTATGAGCAAAATTCCTTTTGCTTGGGAAGAAGCCCACCGTTTGTTAGGAATTGATGCCGTAAATCAGCCGATGCCCGTGCGCCCTACCGTCCACTATTCAATGGGGGGAATTCCTACTAATGTTAGCGGGCAAGTTCGCAGCAGTCCTGATAGTTTAGTAGACGGTTTCTTTGCAGCCGGGGAAGCAGCTTGCGTGTCGGTTCACGGCGCTAACCGTTTGGGCAGCAATTCGCTGTTGGAATGCGTCGTTTACGGCAAAGTTACTGGCGCGACCATAGCACAATTCGTACAAAATCGCAAGTTACCTACCGTAGACGAACAGCGTTATATTACGGAAGCAAAAGAGCAAATTCAGGCACTTGTAGAGCGTCCCGGAAAATACCGCATCAATCAAATCCGGCAGCAGTATCAAGATACTATGACTGAGTATTGTGGCGTATTTCGTAGCGCCGAATTGATGCAGGAAGGTTTAAACAAATTGGAGGATTTAGAGCGACAATATGAGGAGGTTTACTTAGACGATAAAGGCAAGTTGTGGAATACGGAAATTGTGGAAGCTTTGGAGTTGCGGAGTTTGATAATTGTCGGAAAAATGATTTTAACTTCTGCTTTGAATCGGCAGGAAAGTCGGGGAGCTCATTCGCGGGAAGATTTTACTGAGCGCGATGATGGGAATTTTTTGAAGCATACGCTGGCTTATTATTCGCCTGCGGGGATTGATTTGGCTTATATGCCGGTGGCGATTACGATGTTTGAGCCGCAGGAGAGGAAGTATTAATTTCTGATTAGCCGTAACCCCCTAATTCAAGGGGGGTATTTTTTTTGATTACGCTAAAATAATGGCGTTTATAAAATATCAGCAAGGAATAAAAAGAGGGCCACTGACTCCAGCCATATTATCCAAATATCCCGTAGCTTGCATAAAAAACTACTATGTGTAATAATTAAAGGTTAAGGGTTAAATTTAATACTCCAGTTGTCAACTACCGATTTTCAGCATAACCCGCGCCGGAAAACTTGTAATCTGCTTTTAGAGGAAAAAATGAGTAAGTGGACAAGAACCTTTACTTTTAAAGGTAAAGAGTTATATTACAACCGGATAAAATTTAATAACCCGACAGAAAGAGCCGTAGAAATTTCCATTGCCTTTGACTTTATTGCTAATCTAAAGAATCCTCAGAAAATTCTTGAAATTGGCAACGTACTCTCCCACTACGAAAACTCATTGAGCGAAAATATTGGGATCAGATCGAGACGAATTGTAGATAAATTTGAAGTCGATCTAGGTGTAGAAAATCAAGATTTGATGAACTTGCCCTCAGCGGAAAAATATGACGCAATAGTATCAATTTCTAGTGTAGAGCACGTAGGGCAAAGAGACGATCCTTCAGGAGGCTATGGGGAACAGATAGAGAACCGCGATCTAGAAGGCCCCCTAAAGGCGATCGCTAAAATTTACGATCTACTGGCTATTGATGGAAAAGCCTTGATTACCGTTCCTTTTGGAAAACTTACAGATGCAGAATGGTATATTCAATTTAGCCAAGAATATTTAGATGTTTTATGGAAAAAATATGGTATTCCGAAAGATGCTATATCCGCCAACTACTTAAAGCTGATAGATAGGGAAACGGTAGATGAAAAGCACTATATGCTTTGGAAAGAAGTAAATGCTTTAGAACTTAGGGATAGTGAATACGGGTGGCCTTGGTCACAAGCTAATGCAATTGCCGTCATAGAACTTACCAAAGTATCCAGCGAATTTAATCTCAACTTAAACCTAGAACCAACCGATTTGTATTACAATATGACTTACGAACAACGGAGAGAGTTTGAAAATTGCAAAGCCCAACTTCATCAGATTCAGAGAGAGTTGGCGCAGTCGCAGTCGCAACTCTATCAAACTCAGGCAGAGTTAGAACAATCCTTGACGGAACTAAATCAAAGTCAGAAAGAGTTAGAAGTAGTTCAAAGTCAAAGTTATCCTATTCAAGGAGAATTGGAACTGGCGCAGGCTCAACTATTTAAAACTCAGGAAGAGTGCGCTCAATTTCAGTCCCAACTATATCAAGCTCAGGAAGAGTTGGAAAAAGTCCATCCCCAACTACATCAAACTAGAAGTGAGTTGGAAATATCCGAGTCAAAACTGTACAAAACTCAGGGAGAGTTGGAATTAACCGAAGCTCAACTATATCAAACTCAGGAAGATCGCGATCGATTTGAGTCGCAAATGTATCAGGCTCAGGAAGATTGCGAATTAATACAAATTCAACTGCATCAAATTCAGGGAGAATTAGAACTCTTCCAAGCCCAATATCATCAAACTCAGCAAGAATTGGAACTATCCCAATCCGCACACTATCAAACTCAGCAAGAATTGGAACAGTCGCAGTCGCAACTCCACTCGACTCGGCAAGAATTGGAATTATCCCAAGCCGAACACCATCAAACTCGGACAAAATTGGAACAGTCACAGTCTCAACTGCACTCGACTCGGCAAGAATTGGAATTATCCCAAGCCGAACACTATCAAGCTCAGCAAGAATTGGAACAGTCGCAGTCGCAACTCCACTCGACTCGGCAAGAATTGAAATTATCCCAAGCCGAACACTATCGAACTCGGAAAGAATTGGAACAGTCGCAGTCGCAACTCTACTCGACTCGGCAAGAATTGGAACAGTCGCAGTCACAACTGCACAAAACGGCGGGGGAATTAGAGAGATGGCGTTTTCAGGAAAATGCCGTCAAAAATCCCGATGAAAATAATCCAGTGCAGTACGGCGTTCTAGTATGGGAAGCCTGGCATGCTTATCGCAACCACGATAGGGCTGGGATGTCTCATTTTCTACAGAAATCTTTGAATTGTACGCCTTTCTCACCGACAGAAACTATTGTGAACTGGTTGGAAAATTTTGGTCGCTTTTCCTTAGAAAAAGGCGAGTATCTCGATACGAACTCCCTGAGCAATTCCCCCGAATGGAAAGAATTGATCAGGCGTGTCCTTGCTGTTAAAACTAGGGTAGGGCGGATCTAGGCTCAGGTGACGGGAACACTAGGCTTAAGCGAGAGTCTAGTGTTTAAAATAGCCACCGGGAAGCTCAGCGCACACACCAATTCTCCTTGAGAGCATCGTCTGTTGGTAGCTCGGCCCTTAAAACTGTTCAGGAATAGCGTCGCCAAAGTGAAATCTGCTCCGGTTTGGGTGAAAAAAGTCCGTTCATCTTTTTTAACGCAAGTTTGTAGATGCGCCATCGCGAACATCACCTGGTATAGTTACAAAAACGGGGATTCTCCCGTGTTGTAGGGTGGCAAGCCCGTCCGAGTTGGAAATTACACCATTTAGTTCAAAGATGCTGACAAAGAACACAGAAAAATATCTTGATTTTGAAACTTGTAAAGAGGTACTTGCTAAGGTTCGAGAGCAGAACCGTAAGATAGTTCTCTGTCATGGGGTGTTTGACCTGCTTCACCCGGGTCATATTGCCCACTTGCAAGAAGCCAAAGCTTTGGGAGATGTATTGGTAGTTTCAATTACCGCAGCTCATTACGTCAACCGAGGCCCTGGCAGACCAGTTTTTTCGGACGATTTGCGACTTTATTCGATTGCTTCTTTAGCTTGCGTAGACTACGTGCTATTGGCTCCGGTGGCTACAGCTTTAGATGTGCTCGATCGAGTTCAGCCAAATTTTTACTGCAAAGGTCACGAATATGCTGACCACAGTCAAGATGTTACTAAAAATATTGACCGGGAAGCCGATCGAGTCAAAGCTTACGGCGGAGAAATTCGCTATACAGGCGAGATTGTTTTTAGCTCAACAAAGCTGCTCAATAACTACACGGATGTGTTGCCACCCCATATCAAAAGCTATGCCATCCAATTAAGCCAGCAATACCCTTTTGAGGCAATTCGCAAGGGCGTTGATGCGATGCAAAAGCTCAAAGTCTTAGTGTTGGGGGACGTAATTATTGATGAATTTGTTCACTGTACAGTGCAGGGTTTGACTTCTAAGGGCAGAGTTATTTCGACTCGCTTTTTGAAAAAAGAGCAGCATTTAGGAGGTTCTTTGGCTATTGCCCGCCACATGGCTAGTTTTGTAGACTCTGTAACTGTGGCTGGTGTGGTGGGGAATGAGCCAGACATTCACAGCTTGATTTTGAATAATATAAATGGAGGTATTCGGCTAGATTTACAATATGAAAATGGTGCCGCCACCGTCACCAAACGCCGTTACATTGAGCGGCAGGGAATGAGGGATAATTACACCAAGCTGTTTTCTATTAATGAGCTGCAAGAAGAAGGGCCGGCGCCCAATCAGCGGCAAAATTTGTTAGATCGTTTGCGGAAAACGATTCGGGATTATGACATGGTGGTGGTTGCAGATTACGGACATGGATTGCTGGATTCTGAACTCATGGAGATGGTTCAAAATGAAGCTTCTTTTTTGGCTTTGAACTGCCAAACGAATAGTGCAAATTACGGCTATAACTTAATTACTAAGTACCGCAGAGCAGATGTTTTTTGCTTGGATGAACAAGAACTACGTTTAGCGTTTTCTAGCCGTTACGGAGACCACAATTATCTGCTTCAAGGCTTGTTCCAACATCTAGATGCTCAGCAAGGATGGCTCACTTTAGGTTCTGCGGGAGCGTTGGGAATTAATGCGAAAGGAGAAGAAGATTTGAGTCCAGCAATGACGCTGGCAGTAAAGGATACTATAGGGGCGGGCGATGCTTTTTTTGCTCTGGCTAGCTTGAGTGCGAAGTTGGAATTACCGATCGCAGTTGGTTCGCTGCTGGGGAATTTGGCTGGGGCAATTTCAGCTAATACTCTTGGGAATGCTGAACCTGTAGAAAAAGCTCGGTTGTTGAAATTTGCTACCACAGTTTTAAAGGTATAGAGATGCCATCTTTTAGCAAGCCGCAAGCAATTTTGTGCGATCGCGATGGCACTCTAATTGAAGATAGCCACTTCCTTAGCCACCCCGACCAAATTGAGTGGATTCCGGGAGTGCTGGATGCGCTAAAATTCCTGAAGACTCAGGACATCTCAGTATTGGTGCTGACTAATCAATCGGGAGTAGCTAGGGGTTATTTCCCAGTGGAGGCAGTGGAGGCAGTTAACGATCGAATGCGACGGGATGCTGAAGTGGCTTCAGGGGCGATCGCAGATTTTTATTTCTGTCCCCACCACCCAAAAGGTCAAGTTATCGAGTATAGTTACGTTTGTGAGTGTCGCAAGCCGTCGCCTGGGTTATTTCTGCAAGCGATGGCCGACCACAGTTTAGACCCGACGCGGTGCTGGGCGATCGGGGATAGACTCAGGGATTTAGAGCCTGGTTTGCAGTTAGGGATGAAAGCTTTTCTGGTGAAAACTGGCTATGGAATACAGGAACAGCAAGATTTGTCTAAATCTCCGTTTTACGATCGAATAACGGTAATTTCGTCAATGGCAGAAATTAGTGATTTGATCCAAAACAGGAAGAATTTTCCCCCGTCAAAAATGTTAAATGTAACACCTTTAGTGGGATGATTAATATATTAGACAGGGGGTAAAAATAAAGTTTAGGGAAGGCAAGATGCCTACCCCCATAACAGTTTTTATAGATGTCTATTAACCCAAGTCAAAATAATTGAGAAATGTAGGGGGAATCAAATGCAACAAGTTTTAGTCACAGGTGGAGCCGGTTATGTTGGGGCTGTTCTAGTTCCTAAACTACTTGAAGCTGGATATCGAGTTAAGGTTGTTGATTTGTACATTTATGGAGCAGAGGTTCTATCCGCAGTCAAAGACCATCCGGGGTTGGAAGAGATTAAGGGAGATATTCGCGATCGCCCACTGCTAGAAAAAATTCTACCCGGATGTGATGCTGTTATCCATCTAGCTTGCATTTCCAACGATCCCAGTTTTGAATTAGATCCCGACCTCGGTAAGTCGATTAACTACGATGCTTTTGTTGACTTAGTAGATGTTGCCAAAGATAGCGGTGTCAAGCGGTTTATATATGCTTCTTCTTCAAGCGTATACGGCATTAAAGAAACCGAAAATGTTAACGAAGAACTCCCATTGCAACCGTTAACTGATTATTCCAAGTATAAAGCAATGTGCGAGGATGTGTTGCTGGCAAAGCGGGAACCGGGGTTTGTTACCTTAATTTTGCGGCCGGCGACGGTGTGCGGTTACTCACCCAGACTGAGGCTGGATTTAACAGTAAATATCCTCACTAACCACGCGGTTAATAATGGTAAGATTACCGTGTTTGGTGGCGAACAAAAACGACCAAACATTCATATCGAGGATATGACAGACCTTTATATCAAGTCGCTCGAGTTGCCAGATGATGCGATCGACGGTAAGATTTTCAACGCGGGTTATGAAAATCATACGGTGATGCAAATTGCTCAAATGGTGCGAAATGTGGTAGGCAAACAGGTAGAGATTGTCAGCACGCCGACCAATGACAACCGCTCTTATCACATTTCATCGGAGAAGATTAAGAAAGAACTGGGGTTTGTGCCGCAGCACACAATTGAAGATGCTGTGCAGGATTTGGTGAAGGCGTTTAATGCTAATCTGATTCCTAATCCGATGACGGATAGCACTTATTACAATATTAAGACGATGCAAGGACTGAGTTTAAAATAAAGAGATGAATATTCCCGAACTTGAAGCCACGGCCCGAAAAATTCGAGGCAAAATTGTAGAACTGTCCCACAAAGCTCGCACTGCCCATTTAGGTTCTTCCCTATCCTGTACCGATCTTTTAGTAGCAGCTTACTGGGGAAGTTTGAAAATCGATCCCAAGGATTCAGAAAATCCAGATCGCGATCGTTTTATTCTCAGTAAAGGACACGCAGCAACAACGCTTTACGCCACCCTCGCAGAAGCGGGATTTTTCCCGCAAGAATTACTCGATACCTATGCTGAACCAGGTAGCAACTTGCCAGAACACCCCAGCGTGAAATGCGTAGCAGGGATAGAAGTAGCAACTGGTTCTCTGGGACACGGATTGTCAGTGGGTATTGGGATGGCACTGGCAGGTCGCATTCAGAAACGTTCTTACCGCGTTTTCGTCACAATGAGCGATGGCGAATGCAATGAAGGCTCAGTTTGGGAAGCAGCGATGTTTGCACCAGCTCAAAAACTAGATAATTTAGTTGCCATCATTGATTACAATAAGTGGCAAGCTACGGGTCGCAGCAACGAAGTTATGGCTCTTCATCCTTTAAAACAAAAATGGGAAGCTTTCGGATGGAGTACCTATGAATTAGACGGTCACGACATGAAAGCATTGGTTGATACCTTGCGTAACGTGCCAGATGGTAGTGGGAAACCCGTTGCTATTGTTGCCCATACCGTTAAAGGAAAAGGCGTTTCTTTTATGGAAGATGACAACAATTGGCACTACCGCGTTCCGACTGCTGAAGAAGTTGAAAAAGCTAAAGTGGAACTCCAACTTGTATGAGAAATGAATTTGCAGCGGAACTGAGCGAAATCGCGGCGGAAGACGATCGAGTTGTTTTGTTATCTGGCGATATTGGCAATCGGCTTTTTGATAAATATAAAGCTCGCTTTCCCGAACGGTTTTATAACTGTGGAGTGGCCGAAGCGAACATGATGGGCGTGGCGGCTGGTATGGCAATGTGCGGACTTCGACCCATTACTTACACAATTACGCCGTTTACAACTACTCGCTGTTTTGAACAAATTAGGGTTGATGTTTGTTATCACAATGTTCCAGTGATTATTGTGGGAGTTGGGGCTGGTTTGTCCTATGCCGGGAATGGGGCAACTCATCATTCTTGTGAAGATATTGCTTTACTGCGAATGCTGCCTAACATGACTGTGATCTGTGCGGGTGATGCTTGGGAAGTACGAGCGGCTATGCGAGCTTGTTTGCAACAGAATGGCCCAGCTTATATTCGCATGGGCAAGAAAGGTGAGCCGCTTGTTCATCAGGGGATGCCTGACTTTGAAATTGGCAAAGGAATCGTGATGCGACGGGGAAGTGACGTTTGCTTGCTGAGTACCGGAAATCTGCTACCGAATGTGTTGCAAGCAGCAGACGAGCTTAGCAAACAGGGAGTGTCAGCTCAAGTTGTTAGCTTCCACACTGTCAAACCTTTGGATCGAGAATTGCTAAATCAGGCTTTCTCGCAGTTTTGGGTAGTGGCGACGGTTGAAGAACACAGTATCATGGGCGGACTCGGAGGGGCTGTGGCTGAGTGGTTGAGCGATCGCGACCATCAAAAAGCTCGTCTGTTGCGAATTGGAGTTGCAGACAAGTTCCTGCACGCAGCGGGAGAACAAGAGTATGCCCGCGAGTATTTTGGTCTCACCCCACAAGCCATCGCAGACAAAACCTTCGAGATGTATCGGGCGATCGCCCCGAAGCCGGTGAAAGCATAAAAAAACACAGGATCGAAAGATATGGACTTCCTAGAAAAAAAAGAAACAGACTTAAGTGCTGCTTTCATACAAAATGGCTATATCATCCAGCCCTGCGAAAATCTATCTGCCTTGGATCGAATCAGAAACAAAACAGTAGATTTAGCAGCTAATTTTTTAGGAGTGCCATATCCTGAAGAGGCAGGAAATTTTTTAGATGAAATTGCCTCTCTAGTACCAGTCAAAAAACTCAACTCTTTTCGGCTTCATATCATATCAGGTTTAATGGCCGAACCTTGGTTTCGGGAAGCATATTTCTCCTGCGCTCGTTCCCTAGTAAAAACCATTGTCGGCAACGAACTGGTGATGCAGCGAAATATCGGTTTAAGCATTCAACTTCCAGGCGACAACAGTTCTTTATTACCCCTGCATTCTGATAGTTGGGGTTCGGAATGTTCTCCTTTTGAAGTAGTATTGTGGATTCCATTAGTAGATTGCTATCGAACCAAAAGTATGTTTATTTTGCCGCCTGATGCTGATGCTAAATGGCGGGAAAGAATACAGGAATTTTCTGGGGCAGGAACAGAAAGTCTTTATCAGGCGATCGAGCCAGAACTTGAATGGTTAGAACTTCCCTACGGTAAGGTAGTTCTATTTACTCCTACGATTGTCCACGGCAATCGAATTAACCAAGAATCTACAACTAGATGGTCTATGAATATTCGATTTAAAGGTTTATTTACACCTTACTCTGATAAACGTCTGGGGGAATATTTCGCCCCGATCGCCGTGCGTGCAGCCTCTAAAATAGGGATGAAATTTACAATGCCTGGGGGGTTTGATGAGTGAAGAATTGAGTCAAAAATTAGGGTATCGCGGTTACATTACCAGCCGTCCCGTGCGGGGAATAAGTTATCCGCACCGCGTGCAAAACTTGGTGGTTCGCGACTACGCCACACGGCATAATTTAGATTATAAACTCAGTGCTACTGAATACGCTATGCCGGGATGTTATATGATGTTGTACGATGTCTTGACAGAACTGCCACAACTAGAGGGCATCATCCTATTTAGCCTGTTTATGTTGCCCCAGAAAACCAAGCCCAGATTGGAAATATACGACCGGATTTTAGGTGCTGGATGCGAGTTACACGCAGGTTTGGAAGAAATGGTACTGCAAGAGCGCAGCGATATCGACGATTTTGAAACAATGATGCAGGTGGTCTTAACTTTACCCAATACGCCAATGGGCGGTTATTATCAAAAGTCAGAAGACCCAAAACTAAACAACTTTTTTCAAGAAGCTATGAGTGTGGAGTGAGCAATGTTAATTGGAGTTGATTTTGACAACACGATCGTCTGTTATGACGGCTTGTTCCACCGAGTGGCCCTCGAACAAGGCTTAATTCCCCCAGAAATTCCCGCGAGTAAAGGTCAAGTGCGGGATTATTTGCGCCAGTGTGGGAAGGAAGATGCTTGGACCCAAATGCAGGGTTATGTTTATGGCGATCGCATGAAAGAAGCTGACCCGTTTCCGGGCGTACAGGAATTTTTTACCCGTTGCGTTCGGGATGGAGTCAATGTCTGCATTGTCAGCCACAAAACGCGCTACCCTTATCTGGGCCCCAAATACGATTTGCACGAAGCTGCACAGGGATGGTTGAAAAGTCAAGGGTTTTACGACCCGGATCGCATTGGTTTGTCCTCAGACCAAGTGTACTTTGAACTTACTAAGCAGGAAAAGCTGGAACGCATTGCCAAGCAGCAATGTACCCATTTTATCGATGACTTGCCCGAATTTTTGGGAGAGTCGGGGTTTCCGGCCGGAGTCGAACGCATCCTCTTTGACCCCCAAAATCACCATCTCACCGGACATCCCTTTCGTTACGCTTCCTCTTGGTCGGAAATAGAGGCTTTGATTTTATGATGACTGAAGTTGTTTCCCTGAGTTTAGAAGAGCTTCAGCAAGCGGCCGGTGATTTAGTATCTGCGGCGGGGTTGGGTGGTGAGGTGGAACTTCATCCTCTGACAGGTGGCGGGAATAACCGGGTTTTCCGCGTGGATGCGGATGGTTCAAGTTTTTTGTTGAAGGTTTATTTTCAACATCCAGGCGATCGCAGAGACCGCTTGGGTACTGAATTTGCATTTTCGCAGTTTGCTTGGGACAATGGGGTGCGGGCTTTACCTCAACCGTTGGCGTGCGATCGCCAAAAAGGTTTAGGTTTATATGAGTTTGTCCGGGGACGGCGACTAGAACCGCAGGAAGTTACTGCAGAAACGGTTGAGCAAGCACTTAATTTCTATCGGCAAATAAACTGTTATAAGCAACTGACTGAGGCTCAAAATCTACCCAAGGCATCGGAAGCTTGTTTTACCCTTGAGGAACATCTGCAATGCGTGGAACGTCGTCTTGTCAGGTTGCAAACAGTCGAAGCATCTTCCGATAGCGATCGCTCTGCTTTAGAATTCATCCACAACGAGTTGTTTGAATTGTGGAAACGAGTGAGATCGCGGGTTGTGCAACAAGCGAGTCAGTGGAGTCTAAAGTTAGAAGCAGAAATCGCATCTTTAGATCGGTGTTTGTCTCCATCGGATTTTGGGTTTCACAACGCTATTTTGAGCAATTCTGGGCAATTACGCTTTCTCGATTTTGAGTATGCAGGGTGGGACGAACCGGGTAAAATGGTTTCTGACTTTTTTTGCCAACCGGCGGTTCCTGTTTCTCTAGATTACTACTCCAAGTTTGTTGAAGCGGTTGTTTCTGAGTTGTCAGAACCCGAACAACACCGACAGCGGATGGCGATTTTATTGCCTGTTTATCGAGTCAAGTGGTGTTGTATTCTGCTTAATGACTTTTTGCCAGTGGCCAGCCAAAGGCGCAGTTTTGCTGGGCAAGTTGCCGATCGGGAAGTACACAAAGCTGTACAATTGCAAAAGGCGCGTCGCGCTCTCCAATACCTGAAAGAAAACAGGGAATTTTAAATGGCTTATATTGATTTCCTCTCAGCAGTTCACAAAAAAACTCAGCGCGATTATTTGGGGCGCGTGAATGAATTCCCCAAGGCTGAGGCGGCTAAGCTTGCTAAAAAATTTGATTATGATTATTGGGACGGCGATCGCAAAGTTGGCTATGGTGGTTATAAATATGATGGTCGCTGGCGGGCTGTTGCAGATGCGATCGCTCAACACTATAATTTAAAACCGGGCGATCGGATTCTTGATGTGGGTTGCGGCAAGGCTTTTTTACTCTACGACTTTACGCAAGCTATACCGGGAGTCGAAGTAACCGGTATCGATATTTCCGAATACGGGATTGCTCACGCTAAGGAAGAAGTGCGCCCGTTTTTGAAAGCGTGCAGCGCGACAGAACTTCCGTTTGCAGACAACAGCTTTGATTTAGTGATTTCTATAAATACTTTACACAATTTGTATTGTTTTGAGCTAGACAGAGCTTTGCGGGAAATAGAGCGGGTCAGCAAGGGGAACAAATATATTGTGGTAGAGTCTTATAGGAACGAATCCGAAAAAGCTAATCTACTATATTGGCAGCTTACGTGCGAAAGTTTCTATACCCCCCAAGAGTGGGATTGGTGGTTTAAGCATTGTGGCTATAGTGGCGATCACTCTTTTATCTACTTTGAGTAGATTTTAAAATTACATTGTAAAACGGCAAAAATATAAATAAAATCATCAGGTGGAGACATGAATCAACGTAAAATAGCAGTTTTGGGTAGCAATTCTTTTTCGGGAAGCGATTTCGTTGACTTACTTCTGGAAGACGACCAAAACGAAGTTATAGGTATAAGTCGTTCTCCAGAGAAAGGGCCGCTTTTTTTACCGTATCTTCGCCATACCAACCCTAGTTTTAAGTTTCATCAATTGGATTTTAACGGGGATATGCCGCAGATTATAGAGGTGTTGGACGAGTTTGCACCGGAATATATTGTTAATTTTGCCGCTCAAAGTGAAGTAGCTCCCAGTTGGTTGCATCCCGATCACTGGTTTCAAACTAATACCGTAGCATTAGCTCAATTAATTAACCACTTAAAAGATCAGAAATACTTGCAGCGTTACGTTCACATTTCCTCTCCTGAAGTGTACGGCACTTGTGAAGGGAATGTGCTAGAATCTGCGCCGATGAATCCTTCGACACCCTACGCAGCCTCTAAAGCTGCTGCGGATTTACTTTTATCCACTTACTATAAAAATTTTCAGTTTCCTTTGGTTACAGTTCGTGCTACCAATGTGTATGGAGCGTATCAGCAGCTCTTCAAAATTATTCCGCGCTCGGCAATTTACCTGAAGTTGGGTAAAACGATTCAGTTGCACGGCGGCGGGCACGCTGTCAAGTCTTATATCCATATTCGCGATGTTTCTAGGGGAGAATTAGCGGTGATGGAAAAAGGACAGGTGGGGGAAATTTATCATTTGTCGCCCGATAGGGGGTATGCTGTGCGGGAAGTAGTGCAAACTATTTGCGAAGCAATGAACCGCTCGTTTGCTGAGTCAACGGAGACTGTTGCCGAACGATTAGGACAGGATGCTGCCTATGTGATAGATTCAACCAAGGCTCGTACTGAACTGGGATGGAAGTCAGAAATTTCTTTAAAGGATGGAGTTGCGGGTGTGATAAAATGGGTGGACGGATTTTGGGATGAGATTGAGAAGCAGTCTTTAGAATATATTCATAAACCTTAGTATCAAATCAGGGTATGATTAACAACGGTTGAGGAAAGCCGGAGACAAGCAATGACTGTAAGCTATTTTGACGCGGCAAACAAACTAAAGCAGGAAGGGAGATGGGAAGAGGCGATCGCTTCTTATCGCTCTGCTATTGAGGAAAACCCCAATTTTTATTGGTCTTACCCAAATTTGGGAGATGTTTTGCTTAAGGTTTCCCGGTGGGAAGAAGCAGTCAATGCTTACAGTCGGGCGATCGAACTTAACCCTAGTTCGTCGGCTTGGCTCTATTACAATCAAGGGGAAGCTCTAACTAAATTGGGGCGGTTGGATGAGGCGATCGTTTGTTATCAAAGGGCGATCGAGCAAGCTCCTGATGAGGTGGAGATTCAATCAAGTTTGGCTTCGGCGCTGCGACAGAGAAGTCAGGTAGATTTGGCTAAGGGAGTAGCCATGTATCAGCGTGTTATTGAGCTAAATCCTGAGTCAGTAGCAGCTTATCAAAATTTGCTGAAACTTCAACCCGATAACTGGGAAGCTTGGTGGCGGTTAGGGGAGGTTTTAGTTAAAGTTGGGCAAAGAGAAGAAGCGATCGCAGCCTATCAACAAGTTATAGAATTAAATCCCGACGCCATACCAGTCTACAAAAGCCTGTTAGAAA